>JASFUT010000159.1:0-7402 GCA_050050175.1 Chromatiales bacterium | reverse complement strand
CTCGCCCTTGACGATGTTGCGGGCGCTGATCCTGCTGATGCTCATCTCGATCTCCTGTCGGCGGTTGCCGGCCATCGGGGGCCGGCAGCCGCGTTGACACGGATGCTACCTGGCGTTCGGGTAGAAGAGCTGCTGGCCGTCGACCTCGTAGCTGGCGATGGCGGCCTGTCCCTCGTCGCCGAGCATCCAGTCGACGAACACCCGGCCCATCCCGGCCTTGACGTTGGGACACTTGTCCGGGCTCACAAGGATCACGCCGTACTGGTTGAACAGCTGGGGGTCGCCCTCGACCAGCACCTTGAAGTCGCCCTTGTTGCCGAAGCTGATCCAGGTGGCCCGGTCCGTCATCACGTAGGCTCCCATGCCGATGGCGGCGTTGAGCGTGGCGCCCATACCCGAGCCGGTCTCGCGGTACCAGGTGCCGCTAGCCGCCGTCGGGTCGACATCGGTCTCCTTCCACAGACGCATCTCCTTCTTGTGGGTGCCGCTGTCGTCGCCGCGGGACGCGAACGGCGCCTGGGCCTTCGCGATCTTCTCCAGCGCGGCCGGCGCGTCCGTCATCCCGGTCACCCCGGCGGGGTCGGCGGCGGGCCCGACGATCACGAAGTCGTTGTACATGACGTCGTGGCGCGCCACGCCGTAGCCGTCCCCGACGAACTTCTCCTCGGCGGGTTTGGCGTGTACCAGGAGCACGTCGCCGTCGCAGTTCATCGCGTTCTTGATGGCCTGACCGGTGCCCACCGCCACCACGCGCACCTCGATGCCGGTCTTTGCCTTGAACTTGGGGAGGATGTAGTCGAGGAGCCCCGAGTTCTGCGTCGAGGTGGTGGACTGGACGATGATGAACTTGTCGCCGGCGTGCACGGCCACCGCGGAGACGCTCAGGCCTAGCGCCGATGCAGCGAGGGCTTTCAACAGGGTACGGCGATTCATAGGATCGACCTCCTCTCTCGGTTGGGGCCGCGGGGGGTTGCGGCTAGAAGACGAGCCGCCCGGCCTGGAAGGCCTCGGCGGCCTCGGAGCGCGGGGCGGTGAAGAAACGGTCGGCCGGGCTGTGCTCGCAGACGCGCCCTGCGTTCATGAAGACGACGTCGTCGGCGAGGCGCCGGGCCTGCGCCAGCTCGTGGGTGATGAAGACGATCTTGGTGCCGGCGCGGTGGGCGGCCTGGATGAGCTCCTCGATGGCGAGCGTCGATGCCGGGTCGAGGTTGGCCGTGGGCTCGTCGAGGAACAGCACCTCGGGGCGGATGCTGAGCGCCCGGGCGAGGGCGAGGCGCTGCTGCTCGCCGCCGGAGAGCACGCGGGCCGGGCGGGCGGCGAGCCGATCCAGGCGCGCCGACGCCAGCGCGGCCCGGGTCCGCTCGGCACGCTCTGCGCGGGGCACCCCGTGGGCCGCCAGGGCGTAGGCGACGTTCGCCGCCGCCGAGCGGCGCAGCAGCACCGAGCGCTGGAACACCATTGCCTGGCGGCGCCTCAGCTCCCGGCCGCCGAGGTCCGACGACCAGCGGACCGCGCCCGCCGTGGGCTCGATCAGGCCGTGCAGGAGCCGCAGCAGCAGGCTCTTTCCGGCGCCGTTGGGCCCCATCACGACGGTCCGGCTGTCGGGCCGCAGGTCCAGGTCGATGCCGTCGATGAGGCGCTGGCCCCCGAGCTCGAGCACCAGGCCCCGCGCCTGCAGGGGCAGGATGGACGGCTGCTCCGGCTCCAGCGCCCGGTCCAGCGTCATGGTGCCGGCCTCAGGCATAGGCGGCCCTCGCCGCGGTGCCCCGCAAGGCCATCACGCCGGCGTTCACGCCGATGGCCAGCGACACCAGGATGACCCCCAGGGCCAGGGCGAGGGCGAGGTTGCCCTTGGACGTCTCGAGCGCGATGGTCGTTGTCATCACCCGGGTGACGTGGTTGATGTTGCCGCCCACGATGATTACGGCGCCCACCTCGGCGATGGCGCGGCCGAAGCCCGCCAGGGCGACGGTGAGCAGGCTGTAACGTCCGTCCCAGAGCAGCGTGGGCACCGCGCGCAGGCGGTCCACGCCCAGCGAGCGGAGCTGCTCGTCGTATTCGTCGTGGAGGTCCGAGACGGTCTGGCGGGTGAGGGCGGCGACGATGGGCGTGACCAGAACGGTCTGCGCGATGATCATCGCCGTCGGCGTGTAGAGCAGCTGCAGCACACCCAGGGGGCCCGCGTTGGACAACAGCAGGTAGATGAGGAGCCCCACCACGACTGGAGGCAGGCCCATGAGCGCGTTGAGCAGCACCAGGAGCGCGCCGCGCCCCGGAAAGCGGCTGACGGCCAGTCCTGCGCCCAAGGGCAGGCCGATGGCGCAGGCCAGCAGCACCGCCGTCAGGCTCACGCGCAGGGACAGGCCGACGATCTCGACCAGATCCGGGTCGGCCCCCGCGATCAGACTGAAGGCCAGGGCGAACGCCTGTCCGAAATCCTGCATGAGTGCGCTCCGGGCATGGCGCCTGCGGACTGCAAACGCCGGCTCACGGGTCATTGCCGAAGGTGACGCAGCCTCCGTTCCAGGTCGTTCTGTTCGGCGTCGTGGAAAATATACATGAATATGCAAGATTCTGCAGTGCTCGGGGAGGGCGCTGTGGAGGAATGGACGGGCAGAATGGGTCGACCGGCCGTTTGAGGCCGACAGGATGACCCAGGAGGGCCGGAGCGACACCCGCGTGACCGGATGCCGATCGCTCACGCGATGGCGCGCCGCGCCCGGGAGCTCAGGCGGTCATCGCCGGGCGGCATTCGATTCGGCCGGGCCTCGCCGAGCCGGCTGTCGAGCCGGTCGGCATCCGGGTCCGGTCAGCGCAAACGGCTTCGCCGGGTCTAGATCGGCCGACAGGCTGTTGACATGGCGGTGGGTTGAGTATTAGATATAGCTAATATTCTGAAACACTAGACAGGAGATTCAGACCATGAAAACGCAATACGCTCTCTCCGCCGCCGCATTGGCGCTGTCACTGGTCGCGGGGGCCGCCGTGGCGAGGGATCTGGCGCTCGAGCCGGCCATCAACGGCGGCGTCTCCGCCAACGGACTCTATCCCACTCAGGCCCTGCAGGATCGCGGGGAGAGCCGGGACGCCGAGCTGGCCCTGGAGCCCTGCATCAACGGGGCCGTGTCGGCCTCCGGCAATTATGTGAGCCAGGCGGCCGAGGACGCCGCCCGCGCCGCCGGCTTTGCCTCGACGTCCGAGGAGAGCCCGAGAGAGGCGGTACGCTGAGGTGCAGGAGGCGGCACGAGCCTCGGCTCCGTGCCGCCTCCGCGGGCCACTCCGGGCGGGGTGGGCGGCGCGGGCTTCCCGCCCGGTTCTCAATGAGACGCCCCGCAGGCCCTGACGAAACCCTGCGAGTCTCCAACGCCGCTCCCGCCTTGGATGCCTGCCAGGCGTCCCGCACGTGACTCCGATGCGTCCACCCCGTCTCCATGGCACGTGCCTCGGACCTAGGCCCTCAGGGTGCTACTGCGCATCTACGGTGTCCGCCCGGCCCAATAACCTGGGCCGCGAGAGACGGCGACGTGTCCACTACAAGAAGGCATCACTTCAACGCCTTGCCCCTTGTCTCCCCCGAGGGGCTTCTCCTTTATGGCGCTCCTCCAGGTGCGCGCTCTGCGGGATCGACCGCCACCGGCCGGGGCTGCGGGCCCCTGTCTCCAGGCCCCGACACGGCGCGGGGGGAGAGCGGTGGTCCGACCGTATCAATACCCCTTGTGCTTCCCCGCCTCCTTCTCGATCTTGTCGCCCGCGGCCTCGATGTCTTCGCCCACGCCTTCGATGGTGTTGCAGGCAACCAGGCCTGCCAAGACCAGCAGGGCGAGCAGCCCTTTCAGTACCTTCATTGGCTCTATCCTCAGTCGAACAGGGGGTCAGGTACGACGGATGCCGTCGCCCGGGGTCTTGCGGTCTCCTCGCCGGTCGGCCGGACCGCCCGCCTCCGGCCGCAATCATACCTCCGCCCGTGCTCCGTGGCTCCCGTTCTGGCACGCATGTTTCATGTCCAGGGTGGGATCGCCGCGGGCGCTTCGACGGACTCGCGCGGCGTCGGGCTACGGAGGAATAGACCATGTGCAGTGGGACGACGACGAGAGCGCTGGTGGCGGCGGTCCTCCTGATGGCCGCCGCCATGGCTGTTGCTGTGCGGTTCGGGCCGCAACGGGGCGCGGTCACCCTGACGGACGCCACCGGGCCGGAGACGGCGTCCATCGAGGTCGGGCGGCCCGAGACGGTCGAGCGCCCTGACTCCGGGGCCACGGGCGCCGGCCTGTCTTCCGCCATTCATGCCGGTGCCCCCGTGTACGACGAGGCGGGGGCCCGAATCGGTCACATCCGTAGGCTGCCGGCGGGCGGCGACCGCATGGCGGTGGTCTCGTTCGAGACCCTCCTGCACACCGGGCTGACCGTGGTGTACGTCCCCACCGATCAGCTCAGCCCCCGCGCCGACGGGCGCAGCCTGGTGCTCAGGGGCTACACCCTCCCCAAGCTGGGGGGCATGTTCCTGCGCGATCCCGGCTGACGGCGGGGCCTGCCGCGGGCGCTGAGCGTCGCCGATCGGCGACAGCGGCGGGCCCGGCACGCTCCAGCCGGCCGGGGCCCGGGCAGGGCCGTGTCCGGGTCCCGGCGCTCCGCTGAGCCCGCGGCGCAAGGGCCGCGGGTGTCTCCCCCGGGTGACGCTGACCCCCGGATCGTGCGCCCTTTCCGGCGAGGCAGCCCCGATCCGGATCTCCGGAGCCCGGTCGTACCCTCGGCCGGATGGCGTTATCCGGTTGTTGGTACGAGTCCTGCTTGTTATCTATTTGTTCGCGGGACGGAGGTGGCCGATCGGGATCGGCCGAACGTCTTGGAGCAGCCAGGAGAGCGGCGGTCCGTCGGGCCGCCGCTCTTTTTATTCACCGGCTTTCATGCGGCTCAGCGCAGGGGGGCCGGGGTCAGCCGGGGGGCGCCGGCCCCTCGTCACGGAACAGATCCGGCTCCAGGTGGTGCCGGCCCAGCAGCTTGTAGAACTCGGTGCGGTTCCTGCCGGCGAGTCGGGCCGCCTGCGAGACGTTCCCTTCGGTGATCTGCAGCAGCCGGACAAGGTAGTCGCGCTCGAAGCGCTCGCGCGCCTCGGCAAACGGCAGCAGGTCGTCCGGCTTGCGCCGCAGCGCCTTCTGGACCAGGGAGGGCGGGATGATGGGGCCGGTGGCCAGCACGCACACGTGCTCGACGATGTTGCGCAGCTGGCGGACGTTTCCGGGCCAGGGCGCGGCCACCAGAAGCTCCATCGCCTCGGGCGCGAAAGACCGGGCGGGCCCGGTGTCCGCCCCCCGCAGCTCCCTGAGAAAGTGGTTGGCGAGCAGCGGGATGTCCTCGCGTCGCTCGCGCAGGGGCGGGAGCTCCAGCAGCACCACGTTGAGCCGGTAGTAGAGGTCCTCGCGGAACCGCCCCTCCTCGGTCGCCCGCTCCAGGTTCTGGTGGGTGGCGGACAGGATCCGCACGTCCACCGGCTCCGCCTTGCTCGCCCCCACCGGCCGGACCTCCTTGTCCTGCAGGACGCGCAGCAGCTTGGCCTGGAGCGACAGCGGCATGTCGCCGATCTCGTCCAGGAAGAGCGTGCCGCCGTCGGCGGCCTGAAACAGGCCCTTGCGGTTGCCGGTAGCGCCGGTGAACGACCCCTTGACGTGCCCGAAGAGCTCGGACTCCAGCAGCTGCTCGGGGATGGCGCTGGCGTTCACCGCCACGAAAGGCGCGGCGTGGCGCGGGCTCGCCCTGTGTATGGCGCGGGCGAGCAGCTCCTTGCCGGTCCCGCTCTCGCTCTGGATGAGCACGCTCGCCTCGCTCGAGGCGACGCGGCGTGCGCTCTGCATCAGCTCGCTCATGACGCCGCTTCGGCTGACGATGCCTGCGCGCCAATCGTGCTCCGGCGCCTCGCCGGCGCCCGCCGCGGGTCCCGCCGGATTGATCTCCAGTGCCGAGTCCACCCGCTCCAGGAGCTCGCGGCTGTCGAAGGGCTTGGTCAGATAGCCGAACACGCCGCGGTGGGTGGCCGCCACCGCGTCGGGGATGGTGCCGTGAGCGGTGAGTATGATGACGGGCAGGGTGGGATCGCGCTCGTGGATGATGTCGAACAGGGTCATTCCGTCCATGCCCTCCATGCGCAGGTCGCTGATCACCAGCCGGGGTCGCACGCGGGGCAGGCTCGCCAGGGCCTCTTCGCCGCTCCCGGCGGTGGCGACGTCGTAGCCGGCCGCCGACAGCCTCATGGAGAGCAGGCGCAGCAGCCCGGCGTCGTCGTCCACGATCAGGATACTGGCTCTGGAGTCGCTCATTTCGACAGGCGGCGTCCGGTCAACGCAGGTTCAGCTGTTCCTCGATCGCCTTCAGCTCCTCGAGCTGCTGCTCCGCGGCCTGGCGGCGACGCCGCTCCGCGGCGGTCGCGGCGTCACAGCCCCGGCGCAGGGCGATACGTTCCGCCAGCGTCGCGTCCAGCAGTCCGGCGAGGGCCCGGACCTCCCCGCCCGCCCCGCTTCCGGTCTCGGTGACCTCGGCGAGGAGGGCCCGGGCCCGGCTCTCGTCGCGCACCGGCTCCGGCGCCAGGCCGAGCAGGATGGCGAGGCGGATCTGATCCGCGGCCGCCGGCGAGACGGAGGCCGCCGTGCGGGCATCCGCACGCAGAGCCTCCAGCTCCGCCGGGGAGGCGTCGCGGACCCGCTGGGCGTAGCCGATCAGCTCTGAGACCAGGGCGCGCTGCCGGATCTGGTCTGCCGGCGGGATCTCCGGGACCAGCCGGTCCATCGTCTCACACCCCCCCAGCAGGGCCAGACACAGGGCCGTGGCCAGGACCCGCAGGCGTCCGGCGGCTCTGCGTCTGAAGCGGCATGGTGAAGCGCAGCCGGGCGCCGCGCTCCTGATCCACGACATGGATGTCTCCGTGGTGCGAGCGCGCGTACTCGCGCGCAATGGAAAGCCCCAGGCCGGTTCCCTCGACGTGGGCCTGGCGCTGCGTCCGGCCCCGGAAGAAGAGATCGAAGATCCGGTCTCTCTCGTCGGGCGGGATTCCGGGGCCCTCGTCCTGGACCTCCACGACCGCATGCTGTCCGTCGGTCTTGACGCGCACCCAGAGCCGGCCGCTGTCGGGCGAGTGCCTGACCGCGTTGGAGACGAGATTGTCCATGATCGTCCGAAGACTGTCACGGTCGCCGGTCACGTCCACGTGCTCGACCTCGGTGATGGGGATGAGCCGCTTGCTGCGCACGGCGAGCTGATGGGCGTCGAGCACCTCCTGGGCGATGTGGTCCAGGCGGACGGGACGGCGCTCGCCCGCCGGCGCAGGCGTGCGCGAGACGCTGAAGCTGAGCAGATCCTCGATCAGGCGCTGCAGGTGCAGTCCGTTCTCGTGGAGCAGCTCGGCCACCTCGGT
>JASFUT010000158.1:0-7404 GCA_050050175.1 Chromatiales bacterium | reverse complement strand
GATAGGCCAGGGCGCCGAGGGCGGCGACGCCGCCGTAGAGCGCCACCGTGCCGCCGAGCTTGCGCACCCGACGGCTGCCGAGGAGCAGGCCCAGGGCGCCCCCGGCGAGTGCCCCCTTCCCGAATCCGCCCAGGCCGCCGGCATCATCGGCCCCGCCGCCGGCCGCCGGGCCGCCGCTGCCGAGCATCGACTGACCCGAGCGAAGCAATTGATCCAAAAAACCTTTTGTCTCCATCGAGCCGCGTCAGCCTCCGAGTCGCCCATGTCTCCGCCGGACAGCGATGCCACAGGCGGCCGGACCACATCCGCGATACCGGCGCGGCTTTGTCCGCCAATCCGATAAGCTGCGCCGAGCGGGCAGATCCGCCTTCGGGCGAGCCCGCAGTACCTGCCAAATCAGTGTATCCCAAAGGGACGGCGGACGCCCCGCCAGGGACCGTCCATGATGGACAGCTCCACGTGAATCCGGACCGAGCCGACGCGGCCCCTGCAAGGGACGCGCCGCCCGCCCATCATTCCCGACCCAAAGCATCGCGTATACTGGGCGCGACCCAGGCGAGCCACCCACCAGCGATGATCAACACGGCAGAGATGAAGGATCGGGCGACGCGGGCGGTATGGGACGTGGATCTGCGCCAGCTCCCCCGTTGGCGGGCCGTCCTGACCCGAGCCGCGCGTCTGCTCTATGCGGTGGGTCGGGACCTGGGCACGGGGCAGCTCACGCTGCAGGCCATGAGCCTGGTCTACACGACGCTGCTGTCCCTGGTGCCTCTGCTGGCAGTGAGCTTCTCCGTGCTCAAGGGGTTCGGCGTTCACAACCAGATGGAGCCCATGCTGCTGAACGTCCTGCAGCCCCTGGGCCAGAAGGGCGTGGAGATCACGGAGCGGGTCATCGGCTTCGTGGAGAACGTCAAGGTGGGTGTGCTGGGGTCCCTGGGCCTGGCGCTGCTGATGTTCACCGTGGTGAGCCTCATCCAGAAGGTCGAGCGGGCGTTCAACAATGCCTGGCGGGTGAAGACCCTGCGCCCGCTGACCCAGCGCTTCAGCGACTACCTCAGCGTCATCCTCATCGGGCCGGTGCTCGTGTTCTCGGCCCTGGGGGCCACCGCATCCATTACCGGCACCCCCCTGATGCAGCAGCTCGCATCCATGGAGCCCTTCGGCACGCTGATCGAGACCGCCGCCAAGCTGGTGCCCTATCTTCTGATCATCTCGGCGTTCACCTTTGTGTACATGTTCGTGCCCAACACCCGGGTGCGGCTCGGCTCCGCCCTGCTCGGGGCGGCAGTGGCGGGTGTCCTCTGGCAGACCGTGGGCTGGGGCTTCGCCTACTTCGTGGTGAGCTCGACCAAGTATCAGGCGATTTACTCCAGCTTCGCCATCCTCATCCTCTTCATGATCTGGCTGTACCTGGCCTGGCTCATCCTGCTGGTGGGCGCGTCCATCGCCTTCTATCACCAGCATCCGGAGTACCTGATATCGCGGCGGCAGGACATGCGGATGAGCAACCGGCTCAAGGAACGGATCGCTCTGCTCGCCATGCACTACATCGGTGAGCGCCACTACGGGGGCGGAGACCCCTGGACGCTTGACGGTCTCGCCCGCCGGATGGGCGTCCCTACCGAGGTCGTGGAGAGCGTGCTCCTCGCACTGGAGAACCGGCAGGTGCTGCTGCGTACGGGCGAGGAGAGCCTGGGCTACGTCCCGGCACGCGCCCTGGAGACCCTGCGGGTCAAGGACCTCCTCCAGGCCATCCGCACCGCCGAGGAGGATGCCTACCTCAACCTGGAGCGGCTGCCGAGCGATCCGAGGGTCGAGGGCGTCCTCCGGGACGTGGAGGGAGCGGTGGCGAGCGCGCTGGACGACCGGACACTGCGCGACCTGGTCCTTGGGGCCACCGAGGCGCCGGAGGGCTCCGAGGCCTCCGAGGAGAAGGCCTCCGGAGAGGCACGGGAGCTCAAGGCCCGCGTGCGGGGCTGAGGGAGCCCGGCCGGGGCCGGGACGGCGCGCGAGAACCCGTATCGGCAGCTGCCGCGGACGGCATCGGCGCAGGCCGTGCGGTCGACACACACGCAACAGAGAGGGGACAGGATGGCAAGAACGAGATTGAAAGCCCTGGGCGCAGCCGTGCGCGGCCCACTGCTGTTCAGTGTTCTGAGCGGAGCGGCCTTGTGGCTGGCGCCGGTCATTGCGCCGGACGGCAGTGCCGGCAGCGGGATCGCCCGCGCCCAGACCGCAGACGCCGATGCACTGGCCAAGGAGATCGACAAGACCCTGCGCGCCGCGCAGCGGGCCATGTTCAACGGCAAGCGCGAGGAGGCCGACGCACAGCTCAACCAGGTCTCTGACCGCATCGACGCGCTGAGAGCGGCCGACCCCGGACACGGCAAGCTCAGGAACCTGGAGTCCAAGTACGCGAAGATCCGTAAGGACCTGGATCGGCGCATGGGCCGCACCGGAGCTGCCAAGAGCTCCTCGGGTCCCGCAGCGCCGCCGCCAAAGCCGCAGCCCAAGGCGGCGTCGGGGTCCGCAGCACCCGCATCGGGCGAGGCCGTTGTGCCCCGGGAGATCCGCAGCGACCTGAAGAATGCCACCGACAAGATCGCCGAGGCGGAGTCGCAATGGGCGGCGGGCAGCGGCGCAGAGCGCGTGGAGGCGGTCGAGCCGCTGGTCCGGTCGGCCCGCTACTATCAGGGCAACATCGAGAAGAAATGCGGGCGCCAGTCCGTGGACTGCGGCCCGGCCGAGGCGACGCTCGCCGCGCTCGCCGGGCGCATCGAGGCAGTGGAGGCCGACATGGCCCGGAGCCGAGAGGAGACCGAGGCCGCAGAGCAGGCGGCCCAGGCGGCGGCCTCGGCCGAGGCGGGCGCAGTGGAGGCCGACGCCGAGCGCATGATCGCCCTGTGGGAGAAGTACTACCCGCAGCTGGAGAAGATGCGGGGACGCAATATCGCCTACGTCACCGTCGGCTGGGGCATCGAGGAGGCCAAGGCCGCCCTGGCGGAGATCGAGGCGGCGGAGCAGGTGGTGCCGGAGCTCTCGGCCGACCTCGCCCGGCTTGGGCAGGCCTACGGGGCAACCGAGACGGACAACTCCGCCGAGCTCGGCATGGCGATCAACAACGCCCTGTTCGAGAAGCTGGGCAGCAGCCCGAGCGGAGACCCCGGGGGCAAGCTCGCCCAGCTGATGATCGCCGTGCGCAGCATCGAGGCCACGCGCGAGGCCACCGCCGAGGCCCTCGCCGAGCGCGCACGCACGAGCATGGACGCCTGGGCGCACCACCTGACCGACGCCCAGATGGAGAAGCTCCAGAAGGCCAAGGAGCTGCTCACCGTGGCCGTGGACATCGACCCGACGAGCGAAGCCCTCAAGGACCTCCGGGTCCGAGTGGACGAGCGGATCGTCGAGCACGCCGAGAAGATGAGCGCCTCCATCGACGCGGCAACCTGGCCGGGGCACATGGCGGACTTCCCGGGCCCGGGCACGGCCGCAGGCCTGGCCGCCGAGGCCAAGGAGTACTTCGAGAACGACCGGGACTGGGGCGCCAAGCCCGGTGTGGAGATCCTCGCCGTGTCCGTCCACGGCCCCTGGAAGGTGGCGAATCGCGACGTCTTCGGCCAGGTGATCCGATGGCGCCTGCCCATCTACGTGGCGGTGACGGACGACAAGCTCCGCCCCCGCAACATCGCGCGGGTCTACGACCTCTCGATCGTGGCGATGGAGGGTGCGCCGAACGACGCGCCCAAGGCGCCCCCCTTCGACGGATTCTGGGTAGGCGACAACTACATGATGCGCCTGGACAAGTTCTGAGCGCTCACCCGGCCGCCCCCCGCGGCTTCCCGGGGGGCGGGTCCCTGGTGCCCGAGCAACCAGAGGGCGGTGGCAGGCACCGGCGCCCTGCCCCGCTGGGTTACCCCTGTCCCGAACAGTGGTAGATTGGACAGGGATGAAGGTTCGCGGTATCGCCCTTGCCTCCCTCCTGCTGGCTCTGATGCCCTGCGCAGCGGGCGCCCGGGCCGAGCAGGCGGACCTCACCATCGGCGTGCTCGCCCACCGTGGCGACGAGACCAGCGAGAAGCGTTGGGAGCCCACGGCCGAGTACCTTTCCGGGCGGCTGCCGGGCACCTCCTTTCGGCTCCTGCCCTGCGACCTGGAAGAGATGTCCGAGGCCCTGGCGCGCGGGGAGCTTGATTTCGTCTTGACCAATCCCGGGCACTACGTGGAGCTCGAGCACCGCTACGGCATCAGCCGGATCGCCACTCTGAAGAATCTCCGCCACGGTCGGGCCTACAAGATGTTCGGCGCGGTCATCTTCGCGCGAGCGGACCGCGCCGACATAAGGTCTCTTCGCGATCTGCGGGGCAAGAGCTTCGCGGCGGTGTCGCAGGGGGCATTCGGCGGCTTCCAGATGGCCTGGCGCGAGCTCCGGGAGGCCGGCGTCGACCCGTTCCATGACCTGTCCCGCCTCGAGCTCACCGGCTTTCCCCAGGACGCCATCGTCCGGCTCGTCCAGGCCGGCAAGGTGGACGCGGGCACGGTTCGCACCGACATCCTGGAGCAGATGGAGCGCCAGGGAGAGATTCGGCTCGGCGATTTCCACGTGCTCAACCCCCTGATATCGGAGGATTTCCCCTTCCGCCACAGCACACGCCTCTACCCCGAGTGGGCGTTCGCCAAGGCCAAGCCCACCGCTGACGAAGTGGCCAGTCCGGTGGCGGTGGCCCTGCTGCAGCTGCCGGCCGATCATCCCGCGGCGCAGGCGGGCAACTACGCGGGCTGGACGGTGCCGCTGAGCTACCAGCCGGTGCACGAGCTGTTCCGGGAGCTGCAGATCGGGCCCTACCTGGTGTTCGAGAACGGGGGGCTGCTGCGCGTCGTGCGCAAGTACTGGTACCTGTTCGCGCTCATCCTGATCACCTCCCTGTTCGCCGTCTTCCACGCCATCCGCGTGGAGCGTCTGGTCAAGCGGCGCACGGCTGAGCTGTCACAGACCAACCGCGCCCTCGCCACCGAGATCACGGAGCGGGAGAGAGCGGAGCGGCACACCTACACCCTGCTTCGCGAGAAGCGGTTCCTGGCGCAGAAGTGCATGGCCGTCCAGGAAGACGAGCGCCGTTACCTCGCCAGGGAGCTCCACGACGAGCTCGGCCAGTGCATCACCGCGATGCAGGCGGACGCTCAGACCATTCAGGGGCTGTGCGAGGGTGACCCGCGCCTGACGGCGAGCGCCCGGGCGATCCAGCAGCTCTCGTCACGGATCTACGAGGTCGTGCACTCCATGATGCAGCGCCTGCGGCCCAGCACGCTGGACGACCTCGGCCTGGTCGAAACACTGCGTCAGGAGGTCGACGCCTGCCGGGTCAGGTACCCGGCGACGCGTTACGAGCTTCGTACCCGCGGCGACCTCCGGCGCCTGGGCGAGCGCATCAACATCTCGCTCTACCGCATCGTGCAGGAATGCCTCACCAACGTGGCCAAGCACGCCTCGGCAGGGAGCGTCCTCCTCGAGCTGACCGCCGACCTCGGCCGGGGGGGTCGTCTGATCCGCCTGATCGTCCAGGACGATGGTGTCGGCATGGACCCGGCCTCGGTGGGGAGCGGGCTGGGCCTGATCGGTATCCGCGAGCGGGTCGAGGCGCTCGACGGCCAGTTCGACCTTGCGGCAGCGCCGGGCAGGGGGGTGCGCATCGCCCTGACCCTTCCGCTGGACGGGGGGGCATCGGCGGCGTCCGGGGGCCTTTCATGCACCTGATCAGGGTGCTGCTCTGTGACGACCACGAGGTGGTCCGGGCCGGCTACCAGCGCCTGCTCGAGAGCACGCCGGACATCCGCGTCGTCGCCCAGGCGGCCAGCGGCGAGGAGGCCTTCCGCAAGTACCTGGAGCAGCGGCCGGACGTCGTCGTCATGGACCTCAGCATGCCGGGCATGGGGGGACTGGAGGCCAGCCGGCGCATCCTCAGCCACGACGAGTCCGCCGGCATCCTGGTGTTCAGCGTGCACGAGAACGAGGTCATGCTCTCGCGCGCCCTGGATCGCGGAGTACGGGGCTATATCTCCAAGCGCAGCGCATCCCGGGTCATGGTCGAGGCCGTCCGCCAGGTGGCGGCGGGCCGCATGTACGTCGATCAGGAGATGCTGCCACACCTGCTGTCGCGCAGACCGTCTCCCGACCAGCAGGGGCTCTCCTGCCTGTCCGCGCGGGAGTTCGAGGTGTTTCGGCTGCTGGTGGACAGCAAGTCCGTCAGGGAGATCGCCGAGATCCTGGCGATCAGCCCCAAGACCGCCGGCCACCACGTCACCGCCCTGAAGACCAAGCTGGGAATCGCCGACGTCGCCGGGCTGACGCGCCTGGCCATCCGTCTGGGCATCATCAACCCCTGACCGTCCGGACCTTGACTGCGGGGCGCAGTCCTTTTCAGGCCGCTGCGCAGCACGATTCAGGAGTTTCCCTATACGGTCCCCCCCCTCCCTCCACTAGCCTCAAAGGCGTTCCCGGTCCGACGGCACCAACATCGGGCCGGGACACGACGACAAGCCCGGTCCGCCGCTAACGGCCTGCAATCCGGGACTCAGACTCAAACCCAGGAGGAGAGGTAGACGATGCCAAAGCGCATTACACAGCATCTTGCGGCCTGCCTGTCAGTGCTCGCCCTGGCGACAGGCACCACCGCCCACGCCGGGGACTCACCGAACGAGCCCGGAGGCAACCGGGAATGTCCGGTGGGACTGGTCAACGACCTGGCGCTCAACGACGAGTTCGGCCCCGAAACCGACGTCCTGACACGCTGCCTGGAGCGGCGGCACAACGTCAAGGTCGTCATGCAGGTGAACCGCTTCTGCCGCGACTCGGTGCCCAACGCCGACTGCGCGGACAACCGCGCCTACGCGCTCGGCAACATGCGCAACATGATCAAGGACTACGAGATCACCCACGGCATGGTGCCCCGGCGGGACTTCGAGATCGTGGCCGTGGTCCACAGCGGCGGCGGCTGGCTCATGCTCAAGGACGAGGGCCTCGACGGGGACGGCAATTCGGTCTCTGGCCGCAACCAGTTCGAGGGCCAGGTGAGGGCCCTCATCGATCAGGGCGTGGAGTTCTACTTCTGCCAGAACACCACCCGCGGGTTCATCCGCAAGGGCATTGTCCCCGACACCACGGAGTCCACGGCGGGCGCTACCGGCGAGTTGATCGAGGGCGTCAAGTACACAACCGCGGGCGTGACCGCCATCGCCGAGTTCCAGAGCCTCGGATACACCTACGTGCAGCCCTGACCGCCGGCCGCCGGCCGCCCCGGCGGCGGCAGGGACCGGGGCTCGCGGCAGCCCGCGCATGCAGCCCGAGCCCCGAATCCCGACGCCACCCGATTACTGGAGGACATAGAAATGGCGAATTCCGGAAAGACG
>JASFUT010000157.1:0-7415 GCA_050050175.1 Chromatiales bacterium | reverse complement strand
TGACGGCCATCTCCCGCAGCCTCGGCCCCGGCGACTGACGTCTCAGGACGCCTCGGCGTTCCTCACGCCGCCGGCCCACCAGATCCGGCAGGCCCCCTCGTCGGACACCATGCAGGGCCCTACGGGGTTGCGCGGATTGCAGCCCTTGCCGTAGAGGCGGCATTCGTTGGGGTAGATCTTGCCGAGCACCACGCGGGCGCAGTCGCACCCGGGCGGCATCTGACCCACGCGCCTGTGCCCTTCGCGGGAGTGTGCCGGGAAGCGCAGGCGGGCATCCTGATCGGCCAGCTCAGGCTTCAGGCCGTAGCCCGAGGCGGGTATGGAGCCCACACCCCGCCAGTTCGCGTCGACGACGTCCATGACCTGATCGAGGTGGGCCCGGGCGGTGGGGTTACCGCCCGGGCGAACCAGCTCCGGGTAGCAGTTGTCGAGGAAGGGCCGGTCGTCGAGAAGCTGGCGGAGCACCGAGTAGGTGGCGGCCAGCAGGCTCTCGGGGGTGAAGCCGGCCACGGCAGCCGGTATGCCGTGGTCTGCGACCACGAACTCCCACTCCTCGGGCCCCATGATGGTAGACACGTGACCCGGCGCCACCAGTGCGTCGAATCCGGGTCGGCCGGACTCCAGCAGCATGGCCACGGCGGGCCAGGTGCGCCGGCCGGAGAGCAGCACGGACAGGTTGGGGGGCGCGCCCTCGGCAAGCAGGGCGGCGACGGGCGCGGTCGTGGTCTCGAATCCCGCGGCGAAGAACACGACATGCCGTCCCGGATCCCCGCGGGCGACGGCGGCCGCCTCCATCGGAGATGCGATGGGGCGCACGTCCCCCCCCGCCGCATGGGCCTGATCCAAGGTGCGGATCTCTCCCTTGGGAACGTTCACGGGCACGCGCAGCATGTCCCCGAAGGCGACCAGCGTGACGTCCTCGTGCAGGGCCAGCTGGATGGCCTCGTAGATGTCCTCTTCCGGGCAGATGCACACCGGGCAGCCCGGTCCCGGGATGAGCTCCAGCTCCGAGGGGAGGGCACCGCGCAGCCCCGCCATGGTGATGGACCGCTCGTGTCCTCCGCAGACGTTCATGATCCGCACCCGGCCCGGGAGGTCGAGGCCTCTGATGCGGTCCAGCCAGTCGCGGGCGCCCAGTGCCACGGCAGGGGCCTCCCGCGATCAGCCGTGACTGTGCAGGTGCCGGCCCTCGGGCTGCACCTTAGGGTGCGCGGTCGCTCCGTCCCTCAGCCGCGCCCGCTGGCCCTCGACCTCGGCGTGCAGCCACTGCAGCCAGGCGTCGAGTCCCTCGCCCGTCTTCGAGGACAGCCGCAGCACCGGCGCTTCGCTGGCCAGGCCGCGCAGCGCGGTCTCCGCCCTCCCGGGGTCGAACTCCTCGATGTAGGGCAGCAGATCGCACTTGGTGAGCAGCATGAGATCGGCGGCACGGAACATCACCGGGTACTTGGCCGGCTTGTCGTCCCCCTCGGTGACCGAGAGCAGGGTCAGATTCCGGTGCTGGCCCAGGTCGAAGCTCGCCGGGCAGACCAGGTTGCCGACGTTCTCCACGAACAGCACGTCCAGTCCGTCCAGGGCGATGCCGTGAAGCGCATCGTGCACCATATGGGCATCCAGGTGGCACGCGGTCCCGGTGGTGATCTGGATCGCCTCAACGCCCCTGGCGCGGATGCGAAGCGCGTCGTTCTCGGTCTCCAGATCGCCCTCGATCACGCCGATGCGCAGCTCCTCCCCGAGGGCGTCGATGGTCGCCTCGAGCAGGCTCGTCTTGCCGCTGCCCGGCGAGGACATGAGGTTGAGGGCGAGCACGCCCCGGGCGTCGAAGTGCTGGCGGTTGTGTGCGGCGGCCCGGTCGTTCTCATCGAGCAGTCCCCTCAGGACGGTCACCGCCTCCGCTCCTTCCCCGGTACGGGCAAGGGGGCCGTCGTCTTCCAGCATGTGGCGGTTTCCGGGGGTGATGTTGCATCCGCAGGTGTCGCACATCGGAGTGGTCCAGAGAGTGGAAAGGGTTCGCGGATCAGGCTCAGGCCGGCACGCCGACTCGATCGAGCTCCACCCTGGCCAGGAGGAGTTCGTCGCCGGCGGCGAGCCTCGTGCGGTAATCGCCGCAGGCCCCGCACACCAGGCGCGAGGCGCTGGCATCGGTCTCCTCCCCGCAGGCGGTGCAGCGCACCCGCACGGGCGCGTCCTCCACGTCGATCCTCGCGTCCTGCGCGCAGGTGCCGGCCGCGGCGAGGGGGAAGGCGTGCACCAGCAGCTCGGGGACGACGCCGGAGAGTGGGCCGATGCGCAGCAGTACGCGGGTGATCCGCTGCGCATCCTCGCGCTCGGCCAGCTCGTCGAGCTGGCGCACAAGGGCCTGGCACACGGAGAGCTCATGCATCCGACGGGGCCTCGGCGGCCAGCATCTCGTCGTAGAGCTCCCACGCGGATCGCGCCTCCTGGGCGGTCACCTTCTGAATGGCATATCCGACGTGCACCACGACGAAGTCCTCCGGCTTGAGGTCCTCGTGTTGCAGCATGAACAGGCTGACGTCGCGCTCCACGCCCTTGGCCTCGCAGCGGGCCACGAACCCGTCGATTTCCTTGATCTGCATGGGGATCCCGAGGCACATGATGCGGCGTTTCTCCGGAGGGTGCGGAAGTCGTCCCGCGTGGAAAAGCTCCGTGCTCTGACACGCTAGTCCTAATTGACTATATTCTATGCATTGTGGACTGGAGCGGGCGCTTGTCAAACGGAAATACCCTCATTCTAGGAATAGGAAATAACCTTCTCTCCGACGAGGGCGTCGGAATTCACGCCGTGAGCATCCTGGCGGGCGAGTACCGGGGCCGGTCAGACGTGACCTGCCTGGACGGCGGCACGTTGAGCTTCACGCTCGCCGGTCCCATCGCGGACCACGGTAGCCTGATCGTGATCGACGCGGCCCGGTTCGGGGGCGCTCCGGGGGCCGTAAGGCGCTTCGAAGGGCAGGACATGGACCTCTACCTCCGAGGAGTCCGAAAGAGCGCGCACGAGGTCGGCCTGGTGGATCTGCTCGACCTGGCCCGCCTTTCCGAGACCCTTCCGCCGAGGCGGGCCCTTGTCGGCGTCGAGCCCGAGATCCTGGGGTGGGGCGACTCCCCCGGGGAGGCGGTGCGGCTGGCCCTGCCGCGGGTTGTCGAGGAGGTGCAGGGGCTGCTGGACCGGTGGTCCCGCGAGGGCGGGACCACGAATCGCCGCGCCGGATGACGCAGGTCATCGTCCCCGTGGACATGCGCGCGTAAGCTGGGTCGAACTGTCTGAAAGCACACCATGAGCCGACTGGAAGACATAGGCATCAGCGTCGAATCCCCCGGTCTGCCGGAGTCCCTGACCGGAAACGCCCAGCCCATCCTTCACGAGATTCTGCATGCGCTGCAGCGCCTGTCGGATTCCGACGAGGCAACCGTGATCGATCTGCACTCGATTCCCTTCGCGCCCGGCGACGAGAAGCGGCTGCTCGAGGTGCTCGGGCATGGAGAGGTCGACGTGCACATGCACACCCTGGGCGAGACCCGGATCTGGGAGTCCCTGTACGCGGGTGTGTGGATCGTCGACCACCACAACGCCGAGGGCGAGCGCATTGCCTTCCACATCGAGGTGTCGCGCGTGCCCGAGATCCTGCGGGCTCAGGACGAGGACATATCCGACGGCGTGCAGCGCTTCCGCCGTCGACTCACCCCCACTGGACAATAGTCGCCTCAACTGTTGCGGAGAGGAGCCATGGCCGACTCGACGACCCTTGGAGAGAGCTTGAGGAGCCTGGGCGTTTCCAGGCGCGGGTTTCTGAAGTTCTGCGCCGCGACTGCCTCGATGATGGCGCTTCCGCCGAGCATGATCTCGACGGTTGCCGCCGCGCTGGAGAAGGCCAGGCGCCCGTCGGTGATCTGGCTGTCCTTCCAGGAGTGCACCGGCTGCACCGAGTCGCTGACCCGCAGCTATTCGCCCACGATCGAGGGGCTGATCTTCGATTACATCTCGCTCGACTATCACCACACGCTGCAGGCGGCGTCCGGCGAAGCGGCCGAGGATGCCCGCAAGGCGGCCATGGAGGAGAACAAGGGCAAGTACCTGGTGGTGGTCGACGGATCGATTCCCCTGGATGGCCCGGGCTACTCGACCATCGCCGGGATCAGCAACCTCGAGATGCTCAGGGAGACCGCGGAGCACGCGGCGGCGATCATCGCGGTCGGCACCTGTGCGTCTTTCGGCGGGATTCCCCACGCGAGGCCCAATCCGACCGGTGCCGAGCCGGTGTCCGCGATCATCACGGACAAGCCGATCATCAACGTCTCGGGCTGCCCGCCGGTGCCGGTGGTGATCTCCGGTGTGCTCTCGCACTTCCTCACCTTCGACTCCATCCCGGAGCTGGACGACCTGGGGCGGCCGCTCTCGTTCTTCGGCAATAGCATCCACGACCGCTGCTACCGACGCCCCTTCTACGACAAGGGTCTGTTCGCCGAGAGCTTCGACGACGAGGGGGCGAAGAAGGGCTGGTGCCTGTATAGATTGGGATGCAAGGGCCCCATGACTCACAACGCCTGCGCGACGGCCAAGTGGAACCAGGGAACCAGCTGGCCCGTGGAGTCGGGCCACGGGTGTCTCGGCTGCTCGGAGCCGGATTTCTGGGATGCCGGCGGTTTCTACAAGGCGCTGTCCATCCCCACCGGCGACATCGCCCGCGCGGCGGGCTATGCGGTGGCGGCAGGGGCAGCCATCGGTGTTGCCGCCGGAGCGGTGAACCGGGCCAGGCGCGCGGGGGCGGAGAAGCGCCACGAGGAGGTCAGCGTCGACGATTTCTCAGAAGAATAGGGCGGAGGTACATCGACAATGGATTTTCTGGCATGGGTGAGAGGGCCGTTGTTCGACGGGGCCCTCGTGATATTCATCGTGGGCGTTCTCTGGCGTCTGCTGGAGATCGTCATGCTGGGCCGCAAGCGGGAGCTGTCGGAGCCGGCCGGCAATGCGGCCTACGGCGGGCTGCGGACCATCGCTATGCGCTTCTGGCCCGAGCCCGGCGGACTGAAGAAGTCGGCGGTCATCGTGATCGGCGGCTGGGTGTTCCACCTGGGTTTCTTCATCGCGTTGCTGCTGTATGTTCCGCACATCGAGCTGGTGCACCAGGCGTTCGGCGTGAGCTGGCCCGGACTGCCCAGCCCGGTGGTGGACGCCGCGACGGTCATCGGGATGGTCGCCCTGGTGGTTCTGCTCCTGCACCGGCTGACCGACCCGGTCCGGCGCTTCCTGTCCACCTTCCAGGACTATCTGATCTGGGCCATGGCGTTCCTGCCACTGCTCACCGGGTACCTGGCCTACCACCACATTGTCGAGCCCTACACCACGGCGCTGGCCCTGCACATCCTGAGCGTGGAGATCCTGATGGTGGTATTCCCCTTCACCAAGCTGATGCACACGTTCACGCTGTTCATGGGGCGCTGGTACAACGGCGCCATGGCCGGACATCGGGGGGTGCACTCATGAGCAAGCCCAGTCTCGCCCGCGGAATCAACGCGCTCAAGGAGCAGATCGACAGGCCCACCGCGGCCTTCTTCCAGAGCTGCGTGCACTGCGGCATCTGCGCCAGCGCCTGTCTGTTCTTCACCGAGACGGGCGATCCCAGGTACACGCCTATCCACAAGGTGGCGCCCATGCAGCGCATCTGGGAGCAGGAGTACACCTTCTTCGGTAAGCTTAAGAAGGCGCTCGGCCTGTCCAGACCGGTGACCGACGATGACTTGGACGAGTGGGAGGAGCTGGTCTACGACAGTTGCACCCTGTGCGGGCGCTGCTCCATGGTCTGCCCGGTCGGCAACGACATCGCCTACATGATCCGGCGCATGCGCGAGGGCATGGTCGCGGCCGGTCACGCCCCGGAGGGTCTGATCGGGGCGAGCACCCGGGCGATCAAGATCGGCAGCCCCATGGGCGTGAAGCTCCAGGCGCTGGAGACCCAGATCAAGCACATCGAGAAGGACACTGGCCTGGAGATCCCCCTGGACGTGGAGGGTGCGGAGTACATGGCGCTGCTTTCGTCCATGGAGATCATGAACTTCCCCGAGTACATCGAGGCCCTGGCGCGCATCTTCAAGCAGGCGGGGGTGACCTGGACCCTGTGCTCCGAGGCGTTCGAGGCCACCAACAGCGGAATCCAGATCGGCTCCAGCGACATCGCCAGGGAGCTGGTGGAGCGCGTCGTGGCCGGCGCCGAGAAGCTCAAGGTCAAGACGGTGATCAGCCCCGAGTGCGGCCACGCCTATATGGCCTTGCGCTGGGAGGGGCCGGACCTTGTCGGCCGCAAGTACCCCTTCAAGGTCATCCACATCCTGGACCTGCTCGAGGAGCTCCGGACCAGCGGGCGCCTCAAGACCACCGGCAAGGAGACCGACCGGCTGACCTTCCACGATCCCTGCCAGATCGTGCGCCGCGGAGGGGTGCTCGAGGCGCCCCGCAACCTGCTCAGGGAAGTGGCGGACAACTTCGTCGACATGGAGGACCACGGAAAGTGGAACTGGTGCTGCGGCGGCGGCGGAGGCGTGAGCTCCAACGAGCGTGCCGAAGAGCTGAAGCTCAAGGCATTCAACGTCAAGCGGCGTCAGCTCCAGGGCCTTCGCGTGGACCGCGTGGTCACCGCCTGCGCCAACTGCCGACTGACCTTCGAGGACGGTCTCGAGGAGTATGACATGGACGTGCCGGTCATCGGCCTGACGGAGGTCATCGCGGAGCACCTCGTCGAGGACGAGCGCGAGGCGGAGAAGGCCGGATAAAGACGGAGCCGCCGGCCGCTCAGGCGGCCGGCTCACAGGTGGAGATCTCTCAATGAGCGAGCGCGTAGTCGTCGACCCGATCACCCGCATAGAGGGCCATCTGCGCATCGAGGCGCAGATGGACGGCAACAACATCGCCCAGGCGTACTCTTCGGGCACCATGGTGCGCGGGATCGAGGTAATCCTGCGCGGCCGGGACCCGCGCGATGCCTGGGCTTTCGCACAGCGGATCTGTGGCGTGTGCACGCTGGTGCATGGCATCGCCTCGGTGCGCTCGGTGGAGGACGCCCTCGACTACCGGATTCCGCAGAACGCGGAGCTGATCCGCAACCTGATGATCGGCGCCCAGTACGTCCACGACCACGTCATGCACTTCTACCACCTGCACGCCTTGGACTGGGTGGACGTGGTCTCCGCGCTGGACGCGGACCCCAAGCAGACCTCGGAGCTGGCCCAGTCGATCAGCGATTGGCCCAAGTCATCCCCCGGCTACTACGCGGACACAAAGAAGAAGCTGAAGAGCTTCGTCGAGGGGGGTCAGCTGGGTATCTTCGCCAACGGCTACTGGGGCCACCCCGCCTACAAGCTGCCGCCCGAGGCCAACCTGATGGCGGTGGCCCACTATCTCGAGG
>JASFUT010000156.1:0-7533 GCA_050050175.1 Chromatiales bacterium | reverse complement strand
GGGAGGTGGCCGATCTGGTGGTCTCCACCGAGCGGCGCTCGGCCCTGACCGCCGCCCGGGACATCGCCAGGAAGATGGAGTCCGTCGTGCCCTGACTTGCAGTGGGCATCGTCCGGCGGCGAAAATGCGCCACCCGCCACGCGGGCACCGCGCATCGCACTCCCGGACCCAGCTGGAGCACCTCCGATGTCCCCCGCCATCAGAACGCTGACCGTCGATCTGGGCGACCGCGCCTACCCCATCCACATAGGCAGCGGGCTGTTGGACCGCGCCGACCTGATCCGCCGGCATCTTCCTTCCAGGCAGGTGATGGTGGTGACCAACGAGACGGTCGCCCCCCTGTACCTCGATCGCCTGGAAGCGTCGCTCGAGGGCCTGACCCTGGCCGAGACCATCCTGCCGGACGGCGAGGCCTACAAGACACTGTTCGAGCTCAATCGGATCTTCGACGCCCTTCTCGAGAACCGCTTCGACCGTCGATGCGCCCTGGTTGCCCTCGGCGGCGGCGTGGTCGGCGACATGACGGGCTTCGCGGCCGCCTGCTACCAGCGGGGCGTGGATTTCGTGCAGGTGCCCACTACGCTGCTCGCCCAGGTGGATTCGTCCGTCGGCGGGAAGACCGGCGTCAATCATCCACTCGGCAAGAACATGATCGGCGCCTTCCACCAGCCCCGGTGCGTGCTGATCGACACCGACACGCTGTCCACGCTCGACGACCGGCAGCTCTCGGCGGGCCTGGCGGAGGTGATTAAGTACGGACTCATCAACGACCCGGAGCTCTTCGGGTGGCTCGAGGCAAATATGGAGCGCCTGCGTGCCCGAGATCCCGAAGCGCTGAGTCACGCCATAGAGCGCTCCTGCCGCGACAAGGCCGCGGTCGTGGCCGCCGACGAGCGGGAGGCCGGACGGCGGGCCCTGCTCAATCTCGGCCACACGTTCGGTCATGCCATCGAAACCGGGGTGGGCTACGGCGAATGGCTGCACGGGGAGGCCGTGGGCACGGGGGTCTGCATGGCCGCGGCCTGCTCCCGGCGGCTCGGCTGGCTGTCCGCGGACGACGAGGGCCGTGTCCGGGCCCTGGTGGCCCGCGCGGGACTGCCGACCCGGCCGCCGGGAAGCCTGACGCCGGAGCGCTTTCTGGACCTCATGGCCGTCGACAAGAAGGTACTGGAAGGACGGCTGCGCCTGGTGCTGCTGCGGGGCATCGGCCACGCCCTTGTGACCGATGAGTTCGACCACACGGTGCTGCGCGAGACCCTGGATCGCTGCCGCACCGGGGCCGCCGCCTGAGTGCGTGCGACGGCGCCACCGCCAATCCCCGGCCATGCGCGGGGTCTCCGAGGCGCGCGGTGTCTGGCCTGCCATAAGGTTCTCCTTTATGCTACACGGTTCTGCTCTCCGGCCCCGGCGCCGGCTGAGCATGGGCGCCCGGTCTTGCCGGGCGGCCCCAGACCCGGGATCGCGAGCGCCGCGACCGCTCCGATACAGACCTGACGAGGTAAGCGATGAGCCAAGGGTCCTTGCCGTCCAAGCAGGGGTTGTACGACCCTGCCAATGAGCACGATGCCTGCGGAGTCGGCTTTATCGCCGACATCGAGGGCCGAAAGAGCCACCGGATCATCCAGCAGGGACTGGAGATTCTCAAGCGCCTGGCGCATCGCGGCGCCGTGGGCGCCGACCCCCGGGCGGGCGACGGCGCCGGGATCCTGTTCCAGCTTCCGGACGCCTTCTTCCGCGAGGTGACGGACTTAGAGCTGCCCCCGCCCGGCGCGTACGGCGTGGGCATGGTGTTCCTGCCGAAGGACGAGTCCGCGCGCCTGGTGATGGAGAAGATCGTCGAGCGCTTCGTCGTGCAGGAAGGGCAAGTGATCCTCGGCTGGCGACGGGTTCCGGTGGACAACCGAGGCCTGGGCGAATCCGTGCTGCCCACCGAGCCCCACATCGCTCAGATCTTCATCGGCCGCGGTGACAACTGTGCCGACCAGGACGCGTTCGAGCGCAAGCTGTTCGTGATCCGCAAGAGCATGGACAACCACATCCGCGAATCCGACGTCGACGGCAAGAGCTTCTATTACGTGCCCTCCATGTCCTCCCGGACCATCGTCTACAAGGGCATGCTGCTCGCGGACCAGGCCGGGGAGTACTATCGGGACCTCAATGACGAGCGCATCGTCACCGCCCTCGCCCTGGTGCATCAGCGCTTCTCCACCAATACCTTTCCCACCTGGGATCTGGCCCATCCCTTCCGGATGATCGCCCACAACGGCGAGATCAACACCCTGCGGGGCAACGTCAACTGGATGGCCGCCCGGCGTCAGTCCATGGCCTCCAAGATCCTCGGCGAGGACCTGGACAAGGTCTGGCCCCTCATCCCGGAGGGCCAGTCGGACTCCGCCTGCTTCGACAACGCGCTGGAGCTGCTGGTCGCCGGCGGCTACTCCCTCGCCCACTCCATGATGATGCTCATCCCGGAGGCCTGGGCCAACAACCCGCTCATGGATGAGGAGCGCCGCGCCTTCTACGAATACCACGCGGCCCTGATGGAGCCCTGGGACGGTCCCGCCGCCGTGGCCTTCACCGACGGGCGGCAGATCGGAGCGACGCTGGACCGCAACGGGCTGCGTCCCGCCCGCTACCTGATAACCGACGAGGGTCTGGTGGTCATGGCCTCCGAGATGGGCGTGCTCGACATCCCCGAGGAGCACATCGTCAAGAAGTGGCGCCTCCAGCCCGGCAAGATGTTCCTCATCGACACCGAAGAGGGCCGCATCATCGATGATGCCGAGCTGAAGTCCCACCTGAGTCGTGCAAAGCCCTATCAGGCATGGCTCGACCGCACGCAGATCCATCTGGACGAGCTTCCCGCGGACGTGGGACCCATGCCGCCGGACGCGGACACCCTGCTGGATCATCAGCAGGCCTTCGGCTACACGCAGGAGGCCATCAAATTCCTTCTGACGCCCATGGTCGTCGCCGGTCAGGAGGCCATCGGGTCCATGGGCGCCGACAACCCGCCGTCGGTGCTCTCCAACCGGCCGACGCACCTGTCCACCTATTTCAAGCAGAACTTTGCGCAGGTTACCAATCCGCCGATCGATCCGATTCGGGAAGAGCTGGTGATGTCCCTGGTGTCGCTGATCGGACCCCGGCCCAATCTCCTCGATCCGGACGAGGCGGGTACCCACATGCGGCTGGAGGTCAGCCAGCCGGTGCTTACGAACGCCGATCTCGAGCGCATCCGCAGCATTGAGTACAACACCGAGGGCGCCTTCCGCACCAAGACGCTCCACATGACCTACGCCGCCGACAGCGGCCCGCAGGGCATGGGCCCGGCCCTGGACCTGCTCTGCGAACAGGCGGAGGAAGCGGTGCGGGAGGGCTACAACATCCTGATCCTGTCCGACCGCCGGATGGACGCCGACCAGGTCGCCATCCCGGCGCTTCTCGCCACCTCGGCCGTGCACCATCACCTCATACGCGAGGGGCTGCGTACGGAGTCCGGGCTGGTGGTGGAGACCGGTGCGGCGCTGGAGGTCCACCACTTCGCCACCCTGGCGGGCTACGGCGCGGAGGCGATCAACCCCTATCTGGCCTTCGAGACTATCCAGAACATCCTGCCGACGCTGCGCGAGGACCTGAGCTTCGAGGAGGCCCAGAAGCGCTACATCAAGGGGGTGGGCAAGGGGCTGCTCAAGGTGATGTCGAAGATGGGCATCTCCACCTACCAGTCCTACTGCGGGGCGCAGATCTTCGATGCCGTCGGCCTCTCCAGCGCCTTCGTGGCGAGGTACTTCACGGGCACGCCAACCACCATCGAGGGGGTCGGTCTGGCCGAGGTCGCCACCGAGGCGGTGCGCTGGCACCGGGACGCCTTCGGAGGCGCCGAGATCTACCGCCGCCACCTGGACGTGGGCGGCGACTATGCCTACCGTCTGCGGGGCGAGGACCACGTCTGGACGCCGGACACGATCGCCAAGCTCCAGCACGCGGTGCGCAGCAACTCAGCGCCAACCTACGAAGAGTACTCCCGGACGATCAATGACCAGAACGAGCGCCTGCTGACCCTGCGGGGGCTCTTCGACTTCCGCTGGCCCGAGGAGCCCGTGCCCATCGACGAGGTCGAGCCGGCCTCGGAGATCGTCAAGCGCTTCGCCACGGGCGCCATGTCCTTCGGCTCCATCTCCTATGAGGCGCACTCGACCCTGGCCCGGGCGATGAACGCCATCGGCGGAAAGTCGAATACGGGGGAGGGGGGCGAAGAGCCCGAGCGCTTCAACCCGCTGCCCGACGGCTCGATGAATCCGGAGCGCTCGGCGATCAAGCAGGTGGCCTCCGGACGGTTCGGCGTCACCGCCGAGTACCTGGTCAATGCCGACGACATCCAGATCAAGATGGCCCAGGGCGCCAAGCCGGGGGAGGGCGGGCAGCTGCCGGGCCACAAGGTCAATGCCCAGATCGCCCGGGTACGGCACTCCACGCCCGGCGTCGGCCTGATTTCGCCCCCGCCGCACCACGACATCTACTCGATCGAGGATCTGGCCCAGCTGATCCACGACCTGAAGAACGTGAACCCGCGGGCGCGGATCTCCGTCAAGCTGGTGTCCGAGGTCGGCGTAGGCACGGTCGCGGCGGGGGTGTCCAAGGCCCACGCCGATCACGTGACCATCGCCGGCTACGACGGCGGGACCGGCGCGTCCCCCCTGACATCCATCAAGCACGCCGGCTCCCCGTGGGAGATCGGGCTGGCCGAGACCCACCAGACGCTGCTGCTCAATCAGCTGCGGGGGCGCATTGCGGTGCAGGTGGACGGCGGCCTGCGCACCGGACGGGACGTGGTCGTCGGCGCGCTGCTCGGTGCGGATGAGTTCGGTTTCTCCACCGCACCGCTGATCGCCGAGGGGTGCATCATGATGCGCAAGTGCCACCTCAACACCTGCCCGGTGGGCGTGGCCACCCAGGACCCGGAGCTGCGCAAGCGGTTCACCGGGAAGCCCGAGCACGTGGTCAACTACTTCTTCTTCGTCGCCGAGGAGGTTCGCCAGCTCATGGCCCGCCTGGGCTTCCGGCATTTCAGCGAGATGATCGGGCAGCGCGATCGCCTGGACATGCGCACGGCGATCGCCCACTGGAAGGCCAAGGGCCTCGACTACTCCCGGATTCTGGCCAAGCCCGAGGCAGCCCCCGGCGTCGCCGTCTACAACTCCGAGCAGCAGGACCACGGCCTGGACCAGGCCCAGGACCACGAGCTGATCCGCCGCGCCGCGCCCGCCCTGGAGCGCGGCGAGCCGGTCCGCATCGACACCGCCATCAAGAACTACAACCGGACCTTCGGCACCATGCTCTCGGGCCGGGTGGCGGAGCGTTACGGACACGGAGGCCTGCCCGAGGACTGCATCTACATCCGCGCCCGCGGAACCGGCGGGCAGTCGCTCGGCGCCTGGCTGGCCCGGGGCGTTACCATCGAGCTCGAAGGCGAGGCGAACGACTACGTCGGCAAGGGCCTGTCTGGGGGCCGGCTCGTCATCTATCCCCCGCTCGACTCGTCCATCGAGCGGGCCGAGGAGAACATCATCGTCGGCAACACCGTGCTCTACGGAGCGATCTCCGGCGAGTGCTACTTCCGCGGTGTCGCCGGCGAGCGCTTCGCCGTGCGAAACTCCGGCGCCACCGCCGTGATCGAGGGCGTGGGCGACCACGGCTGCGAGTACATGACCGGCGGCGTGGTGGTCTGCCTGGGTGCCACCGGGCGCAATTTTGCCGCAGGGATGTCCGGCGGCGTCGCCTATGTGCTCGACGAGGACAACGGCTTCGAGCGGCGCTGCAACCTGGCCATGGTCGAGCTCGAGCCCATCAAGGAGGAGGACGAGGCGCTGGAGCGGCTCGATCACCAGGGCGGCGATCTCGAGACCCACGGCCGGGTCGACGTCAGCCACGACATGACCCGGTTCGATGCGATCCGCCTGAGGCAGCTGATCGAGCGGCACATGCACTACACCGACAGCCTGGTGGCGAAGCGGATTCTGGACGACTGGGACGCCTACCTGCCCAAGTTCGTCAAGGTCATGCCCGTCGACTACCGCCGCGCCCTGCTCGAGCTGCAGGCCCGGCAGAAGCCGAGCGCGGCCGCCGCCAGCCACGGGAGCCACTGATCATGGGTAAGCCCACCGGATTCATGGAGTACCACCGGCAGGATCGGGGCTATCTGCCCGCCTCGGACCGGGTGAGCCATTATCAGGAGTTCATCGTTCCTCTCTCGGACGAGGACCTGAGCGTCCAGGGTGCCCGCTGCATGGACTGTGGCATCCCCTACTGCCACACCGGCTGTCCGGTCAACAATCTGATCCCGGACTGGAACGACCTCGTCTATCGCAAGAACTGGCGGGACGCGATCGCGGTGCTCCACTCCACGAACAACTTCCCGGAGTTCACCGGCCGCATCTGCCCGGCACCGTGCGAGGCCGCCTGCACCCTGAACATCGACGACGCCCCGGTCACCATCAAGTCGATCGAGTGCGCGATCATTGACAAGGCCTGGGAGGAGGGCTGGGTCAAGCCCCAGATCGCCAAGCACCGCACCGGAAAACGGATCGCCGTGGTGGGGTCGGGGCCCGCGGGTCTCGCCTGCGCCCAGCAACTCGCCCGCGCGGGCCACGACGTGAGCGTCTACGAGAAGAGCGATCGGATCGGCGGGCTGCTCCGCTACGGGATACCCGACTTCAAGATGGACAAGACCCACATCGACCGGCGTATCGCGCAGATGCGGGCCGAGGGCGTGGAGTTCCACACCAACGCCCACGTGGGTCGGGACCGCCCGGTGGACAAGCTTCTCGCGGAGCACGACGCACTGGTGCTCGCCGGCGGCGCGGAGAAGCCGCGGGATCTGCCCGTTCCCGGCCGGGAGCTCGACGGGGTGCACTTCGCCATGGACTTCCTCACCGCCAACACCAAGGTAGTGCAGGGCGTGCGAGGCTCCGAGAGCGGCCTGATCAGCGCCGCGGGTAAGCAGGTGGTGGTGATCGGTGGCGGCGACACGGGCTCGGACTGCATCGGGACGTCCAACCGCCACGGCGCGCGATCGGTCACCCAGCTGGAGATCCTGCCGCGACCACCCGAGAAGGAGGACAAGGGCCTGACCTGGCCCCTGTGGCCGAACAAGCTGCGTACCTCCTCCTCTCACGAGGAAGGCTGCGAGCGAATGTGGTCCGTGGCGACCAAGGAGTTCCTCGGGGACTCCCAGGGCCGGCTGCGGGGGCTGCGGGGCGTGGAGGTCGAGTGGGCCCGGGACGCTTCGGGCAAGTGGCAGATGAGCGAGCGCGAGGGCTCGGAGTTCGAGATCCCGGTAGATCTCGCGCTCCTCGCCATGGGCTTCGTGCACCCCGTGCACGAGGACATGCTCGACGCCCTCGGCGTCGAGTACGATCCGCGCGGCAACGTCATGGCCGCCACCGAAGGCCCCGACGCCTACCGGACGTCCTTGCCCAACGTGTTCTCCGCGGGCGACATGCGTCGCGGGCAGTCCCTCGTGGTCTGGGC
>JASFUT010000155.1:0-7583 GCA_050050175.1 Chromatiales bacterium | reverse complement strand
ACTGCTGCGTGCTGGCCAACAACCACGTGCTGGACTGGGGCCATGGGGGCCTCGCGGAAACGCTGGTGAGCCTGCGGGATGCCGGCATGATCGTGGCCGGCGCCGGCCGGAATGCCGTCGAGGCCGCCGCACCTGCCGTGCTCGAGCCGGGCGGGGGCAGGCGGGTGCTGGTATTCGCCGCAGGCGCACCGACCAGCGGCATCCCGGCGCCGTGGGCAGCCGGACGGGAAACACCGGGAGTCGACCTGATGAGCGACCTGTCCGACCATGCGCTTGCGGAACTCGGTGCCCGCGTGGCGGCAGTGAAGCAGCCGGGCGATCTCGCCGTGGCCTCCCTCCACTGGGGCGGGAACTGGGGCTACGAGCTGTCTCCCGGGGAGAGGCGGTTCGCCCACGCTTTGATCGACCACGCCGGCATGGACCTGGTGCACGGGCACTCGTCGCACCACGCCAGAGGCATCGAGGTCTACCACGGCCACGCCATCATCTACGGCTGCGGCGACCTGTTGAACGACTACGAAGGCATCGAGGGCTACGAGGGGTTCCGGGCCGACCTGCCCCTGCTGTACTGGCCCCGCCTGGAGCCGGACACCGGCCGGCTGGTGGAGATGCAGATGACGCCCATGCGCATCCGCCGTATGCGCCTGGAGCGCGCCTCGGAGCAGGAGTCCCACTGGCTGCAGGCGACCCTGGACCGGGAGAGCCGGCGACTCGGTGCCGGGGTCGAGCGGACGCCGGACGGGTCTCTGGCTGTCCGCTGGCAGTCGGATCGAGAATGACCAGGGGGAAGTGAGCGACCATGACCGACGAGCCCGAGGAGAAGCCGGAGCACTGGATCAAGCACGAGCCCAAGTTCTGCCGCTGCCGGGTGTGTCACGAGCGTTTCTACGGCACCACCCTGGACGAGGCCCGCCGGGCCTGCCGGGCCCATGCAGGGGAGCAGCATCCCGAGTGGGGGCCGACCGCCTGCTTCTGCGCCGAATGAGGCCGGGGGCGCCCGCGGGCGACTCCGCCGCGCCACCATGGAGACCCGGGGCGCGCACCGACCACCGGGCCGCGCTCCCGGATCCGACCGACCGTCTCCGGGCCCTCGACGCGATCCTGGACGCCTCCGCCTGGCTGTGGCGGCCCCAGCCCTTCAAGGAGGTCCGGCCGGACTGGTGCGGCAGGCTCCCCGCCCTCGCGGATCATCTGCTCTCGCTCGCCGAGGAGGACGTCGAGAGGCTGTCGCGGGACCAGCATGGGCTCATCCGGCGGCTCGCCCTCGAGGTTCCGGAGCTGTCCGCGCTCGAGCCCCTGATACGGCTCCCCCGGGCGGCCCGACACCGCCTGGACGACCGGGGGCCCCACTTCGACTGGGGCATTCCGGGGCGGAAGCGCGCGCAGATCCAGGCCTTCGCCGAGGCCGTGGGCCCGCTGCAGGCCCCCGGGCTGGAGTGGTGCGGGGGCAAGGGCCACCTGGGCCGTCTCCTGGCCCTGCAGTGGGGGCTGCCGGTCACCACGCTGGAGCACGACCCGCGCCTGTGCGCCGAGGGCACGGCGCTGGCCCGGCGGGCACGCGCGAGTCAGGGATTCCGCGCCGGGGATGCCCGGGGGGCGGAGGCCGCGGGGCTGCTCCGCGGACGCCATCCGGTGGCCCTGCACGCCTGCGGCGACCTGCACCGTACACTTCTGGATCGGGCCTGCGCCGCCCGGGCTCCCGCTCTGCACCTGGTGCCCTGCTGCTACCATCTGGGGATCTCCGGGACCTACGAGCCGTTCAGCTCCGAGGCCCGCCTGCGCCTGGCGCAGGACGAGCTCCGGCTCGCGGTCACGGAGACGGTCACGTGCGCCGGGCGCGAGGTGCGGCTCAGGGACCGGGAGATGGCCTGGAAGCTCGGCTTCGACCTGCTGCGCCGGGAGCTGACCGGCGAGGACCGGTACCGGCCCCTGCGCCCCGTCGACAAGGGCTGGCTGGGACTCGGGTTCGCGGGGTTCTGCCGGGCGCTGGCCCGGCGGGAGGGCCTGCGCCTGCGCGGCGCTCCCCCCTGGCCGCGGCTCGAGGCGCACGGCTGGAGGCGCCGGGCCGAGGTCATGCGCCTCGGCCTGGTCCGCCAGGGCTTCCGCCGGGCCCTGGAGCTGTGGCTGGTGAGCGACCTCGCCGCCGGCCTGGAGCGCAGAGGCTATCGGGTGGACCTGTCCGAGCTCTGCCCCGCCGCGGTGACGCCACGCAACTGCCTGATATCCGCCCGGCTCTCCCCGCCCGAATCGACCCTGCAGGGGCGACTCCACCGCAGCGCGTGCAGCAGCCCGTGAAAAAGGCGATCATTCGCCAGGGTCGGAGCGGTCAGGCCCCGGCGTGCGGTGCGGCTCGCCCTGTCGGGATGGGGCGACCCCCCGCCCGGGTGCCGCGGACCGTCGGATCAGCGAAACGGACAGGTGATGGAGATGCACATCGAGCTCACCCCCCTGGAGGCCCGGGTCGTCGGGGCCCTGATCGAGAAGGAGATCACGACGCCCGACCACTATCCCCTCTCGCTCAACGCCCTCACGGCGGCATGCAACCAGAAGAGCAACCGCGACCCGGTCCTCGACCTGCCCGAGTCCCAGGTCCAGGAGATCGTCGACGATCTGGTGCGCAAGCACCTGGTCAGCGGCAGGAGCGGGTTCGGCAGCCGGGTCACCAAGTACAGCCACCGGTTCTGCAACGTCGGCTTCGGCAGCCTGGAGCTCTCGCCGCAGGAGCTCGGTATCGTCTGCGTGCTGCTCCTGCGCGGCCCCCAGACCCCGGGGGAGCTGCGGGCCCGCGCCGCCCGGCTGTGCGAGCTCCGGGACGTCCGCCAGGTGGAGGCGGCGCTGCAGGCCCTGGTGGAGCGCGCCGACGGTCCCCTGGTCGCCCGCCTGCCCCGGGAGCCCGGCAGGCGCGAATCGCGCTACGCTCACCTGTTCAGCGGCGAGGTCGAGGCGGCAGGTGCCGCGGAGCTCGCGCGACAGGACGGCGCGGGCGGCCCCGCCGATACGCAGCGGATCGAGGCGCTGGAACGGGAGGTCCAGGCCCTTCGGGAGGAGCTCGACGAGCTCAGCCGGCTGGTCCGGAGTAGCCCGGCCGGAGAAGCCTGAGGGGTCGCCGCTCCCCGATGGGCCAGTTCCCCTGACAGGCGGCGCCCATCCCAGGTTGACAGTGAGAGCCCCATGGACGCCATTCCCCCCTTCACCGACGAGTCTGCCGCCCGCCTTCGATCTTTCCTCGGCGCCCCCGAACGCTCGGAGGGCACTATGGGCTTCTGTGAGCTGGGCGGCTTCCTGTTCGCCATGGGCTGCTCCCCCCGGATGGTGCAGCCCTCCGCCTGGCTTCCCGAGATATTCGGCGGGGAAGAGCCGGAGTACGAGACCCTGGAGCAGGCCCGGGACATGGTGCAGCTGGTCCTGTCCTTCTACAACGGCATCAACGACGGCATCGGCAGCGGCTCGCCCGGGCTGCCTCCGGGCTGCTCCCCCGATCCCCGGCCCGTGGCCAACCTCGATCCGCACAGCCCGCTCGGTGCCTGGTCCCGCGGCTTCGTGCAGGGGCACAGCTGGCTGGAGGAGCTCTGGGCGGACGTGGTCCCGGAGGAGCTGGACGACGGGCTGGGCGCCCAGCTGATGGTGCTGAGCTTCTTCTCGGGCCGGGAGCTCGCCGAGAGCTTCCTCCGGGAGGCCGGCGGAGACCAGTCCCTCGAAGCCATGGCGCAGAGCATGCTGAAGGTGTTGCCGGAGGCCATGGCCGCCTACGCCCACCTAGGCCGCTCCATCGACCAGGCCCTTCGGGAGCTCGAGGATCGGCCCAGGCCCGCGCGCCGGACCAAGGTGGGCCGCAACGAGCCCTGTCCCTGCGGCAGCGGCAGGAAGTACAAACGCTGCTGCGGCGCCCACTGACGCGGGCGGTCAGGGGGCGGATACGCGCACGTCCACCGTCAGGGTCGGCATCGCGTCCCCTGGCCCCCGGAAGCTCCCCGCCACCGGCGGTATGCGCTCCGGATGCCGGGCAACCGCCACCGGAATGTGCCGTGCGCCGGCGACCTCGCCGCCCGTGGGGTCGAAGCCCTTCCATCCCGCGCCCGGCAGGTAGACCTCCGCCCAGGCGTGGGTCGCGCCACGGCCCGCTTCGGTGGCCGGGGCGTGAAGATAGCCGCTGACGAAGCGGCCCGCCAGCCCGAGGTGCCGGCAGGCCTCCATGAACAGCGCCGCGTAGTCGCGGCAGGACCCCTGGCCCCGCTCCAGCGTCTGTGCCGGGGACTGCACGCCCGGCTCCTCGCGCACCGCGTAGCCCAGGGCCTTCCCGATGGCGCGGTTCAGCCGGTCCAGGAGCACGTAGGTCTCCCCGGACGCCTCCAGGCCCTGCTGCCGCATCCATGCCGCGACCGCGCCCTCGTCCTGCGGATAGACGGGGCGTCGGTAAGGCGCCAGCTCGGCCTGCTCCGCCGTCTCGTACTCGAAGGGGTAGCTCACCGCGCGCTCGTCCACGATGAAGTCGAGGGGCGCATCGCCGTAGTGCTCCAGCACCACCTCGCTGGCGATGCTCAGCCGGTCCGCGGTGGTGGAGAACCCCGCCACGGCCACCGAGTTGTCGAGCGCGTCCCGGTGCCATTTGACCGCCGCGGACGGCACGATCTCCAGCCGGGAGGCGACGATGCGCACGTCGTGGCCCTCCCGGGGGCGGAGCATCAGGCGGTGGGCCAGGAGCTCCACCGGGGCGGAAAAGACGTATTCCGTCAGATGGCTGATCTTGAGCGGCTGCATGAGCGGTCGGCTTTCCCGGCGGCGATGAGGTCGATTGTATACACTGTTCCCAACGTCCTTTCCGCCTGAGCAGCCATGGGCCGGCACACCCGGAGGCAAACGCCCCGACAGGCCCGCCGAACGGCGCGGCTGATGCTCGTGGTGGCGCTCGCGAGCACCCCGCAAGCCGCCAGGGAGGAGCCCATGATCATCGACGACCGGCGTCACAGCGATCTCCGTTCCTCCCTGGGCACGCATTGGCGGGCGGTGACCGACCGGGTCATGGGCGGCCTCTCCGACGCGCGTCTGAAGGCCGACGTCATCGACGGGCGCCCCTGCCTGCGGCTGCGCGGTGCGGTGAGTCTGGCGAACAACGGCGGGTTCGTGCAGATGAGCCTGGACCTGGACCCCGACGGGGCGCTGGACGCCTCGGCCTACCGGGGCGTGATGCTCGAGGTCCGGGGCAACGGCGAGACCTACAACCTGCACCTGAAGACCGACGACGTGCAGCTGCCCTGGCAGTCGTACCGCGCCCGATTCCAGGCCGCGCCGCAGTGGCAGCGCGTGCATCTGCCTTTCTCGGGCTTCACCGCGCATCGGATCGAAAGGGCCCTGGACCTGCGCAGGCTCCGCAGGCTCGGGCTGGTGGCCATAGGGCGGGAGATGGAGGCCGATCTCTGCGTCGGCCGTATCGAGCTCTACGACGGGGTCGGGGGCGAGCCCTAGCCGCATGCTCAGTCGCTTGCCGCGATCGAGACCGGCGGCATATGCATGTGCCGCACGCAGGCTGCCGGAGGTCCGGGGTTGCCATACAGCCTGCCGGGCCCCGGCGGGCGCGGGGTGACGCCGGCCGAGGGCCATTGCGCTTCCGGACCTCGCGAGGTTTGATGCCACCCATGCGCCGATTGCATCGACGAGCCCCCGCCCCGCCGCCGCCCGGCGTCCTGCGCCTGCTGGTGCTCACGCTCGCCGCCGCTCTCCTGGCCGGCTGCGCGAACATCTCCCCGCGTCCCGCGCCCCTGTCGCTGGCGGATCTGCCCGGCGACGGCGAGCCCGCCTGGCAGCGCGTGCGGTTCCGCATCCATTGGCCCGAGGGCGAGGATCCGGCCTGGCACCTGGACGCACTGCTCGCGGACCGGGTGATCGGCCCCGTGCTGCAGCGGAACCACGGTACGCTGAGCCTGTGGCGCTTCCATCGCCGGGCGGCCCGGGATGCGGCGGGCCACTCCCTGAGCTTCCTGGTGTTCGCCTCCCGCGCCCGCGGGGAGGCGCTTTGCGACAGCCTCAGCGGCGACCCTCAGGTCGCGGCGCTCATGCGGGCGGGCTTTCTGGACAGCGTGGAATGCTCCCGTCCGCCCGGGCAGCGGGCCGGACGCATCGGGGGGACGTCCGACCCCGAGTGGCCGCCGGAGATCCAGCGCACCTGGCCCTTCTACATCATGGGGGTCAGCGAGATGTGGCTGCGGCTCATCGACGAGCTCGCCCGGGAGCCCGAGGGTTCCGAGGCCCGGAGCCTGGACGAGCTGGTGGAGCACTACCGGCAGGTGCACGATGACCTGAGCGCCCTCTGGGCCAGCGAGGGGGAGCATGCCTTCCTGCACCATCTCAACGCGCTGTTCGCCTACGAGCCGATCTACCTGATCGAGCGCAGGGCCTACAGATTCTGAGCGGCGGTGCCTCCCCAGTGGGCCCGATGTCCGGCTATGGCCGGTCCGGGGCCGGCCCCGGCCCCTGGGGCGTGTCGACGAAGCGCCGCGGATCGTAGCCCCTCTCGCTCAGCAGGTCGTCCAGGCGGGATCGGGTTTCTGCGGGGAGGGAGGGCGTCCGGCTCAGGATCCATCCGTAACGCCGCTCGGGATGTCCCACCACCGACCATCTGTAATCCGGGTCGAGAGCCAGGATCCAGTAGTCTCCCCAGAAGAGGTGCCAGCCGAAGAGGCTGACGAAGCTGACCTCGAGCTTGGCGTTGGTGCGGGGCTCGACCACGCGGGCAAGGCCCCGGACCTCGTCCGCCTCCCCGTTCGCCTTGAGACAGCGGTTCACCACGCCGATCCGGCCGTCGCCCCTGGGGGTGTACTCGGCGGTGGTGTTGCCGGCGCATTGGTCCTGAAAACGGTTGGGGATGCTCGCGATCTCGTACCAGCGCCCGGCGTAGCGCTCCAGATCCACCTGCTCCACGGTTCGGGGCGGGCCGGGGACGCCCGCTCCGCACCCCGAGGCGGCGAGCAGCGCGAGTGCCGCCACCGGGGCCGAGCGCCGGGTCGAATCCACCGACGCCGGCGTCACGGAAGCTTGATGCCGCCCGGACCGCCCGGACCGCCGAATCCGCCTCCGAGCCCCCCGGAGCCCCCGCCGGCCCCGCCACCGCCCTGCGGTATGACGATGGAGGACGCGGCCTCCCGGCGCATCTCCTCCAACTCCTTCATGGTACGGTCGATCGCGTCCTTCGCGGCGTCGGAGAACCTGGCGACCGCTTCACCCAGCGACCCCGCCTCGATCTCGAACGACAGGGGAAGGGCCCCCGCCGGCGTGTAGAGCTGGGCCTGACCCACGTAGACGACGGCCCGCGCGGGATCGTCGGTGCCGTCCTCCTTCACGGGCGTCAGCTTGCGGATGGCACCCACACGGCGGTCGGTGATCATCTCCTCCCGATACAGGGCCGAGGGATCCATCTGCATGTCTTCGAGCTCTTCTTCGGTCTGCATCGCTTGCCTCTCGTTGTTGCCTGCGGGGCCAGGACCTAGATTATCAGAACCCGACCACCCCTTGTGGCTGCCCGCTCCTGCCCGCTCCTGCCCGCGCCGGCGGCCCCGCCGAGATGCCGCGGGGACCGCCCGCGCCGGGGG
>JASFUT010000154.1:0-7585 GCA_050050175.1 Chromatiales bacterium | reverse complement strand
CACTGGTGCTTGAGTAGGAACTTGGTCAGTGTCATCTCATCCCCCTGCCTCTGTCGGGGACGGGCACGCGGGCCCGCCTGTGTGGTGTCCGGTTCGGGCCCGCTATTCGAACTTCATGCTCACGACGGGACGGGACTTGTCCCCGGCCCACTCGTTCATGGAGCCGTCGTAGATGCTGACGTTCTTGTTGCCAAGCAGCTCGTGGAGCACGAACCAGGTCATGCTGGCCTGGCCGCCCGTCTCACAGTAGACGATCGTGGGCTTCGTCGGATCCACGCCCAGCAGGCCCGACAGCTCCTGGATCTGCGTCGGTGAGTAGTAGGTCGCCGCCGAGCCCATGGTGTCCACCAGCAGGGTGAAGGGAAAGCTCTTCGCCGTGGGTATGTGCCCCTTTGCGTGGGGCTCGACGAACTGCCGGTGGTAGGTGAGGCCCAGGTAGAGATCCTGGGCCCGCACGTCCAGCAGCTGGGCGGAGCCCTTGACGGACTTCTGGACGTCCTCCGTGCTCGCGAGCAGCTCGGGCCGGCCGGGGCCCGCCTTGAAGTTGCCTCGTTTCGCGCGGGACCTGCCGTACTCCAGCTCGCGGTCCTCGGCCGCCCACTTGGCCGTGCCGCCGTTGAGCAGCGCGACATTGTCGTGACCGTAGTACTTGAGGGTCCAGTACAGGCGCGCCGTCTCCACGGCGTCCTGAGGCCGCTCACCCAGGCCGGAGATCACCACCGCAGAGTCCTTGTTCACCCCCGAGCGCGTCATCCATCGCTCGAAGGTCTTGGCCTTGGGCAGCTCGCCGACGACCTTCTGGCCACCCTCCATGCGGTCGGCCCTCACCTGGTCCCAGGGCATGTAGATGGCTCCCGGTATGTGGCCGGAAACCGTCGATGCACCGCCGCCGGAGCCTCCGGCCCCGCAGGCCTGTATGCCCGCGATGCCCCCGCGGGACTTCTTGATGAAGCTCTCCTGATCGGCCCGGACGTCGATGATGACCACGTTGGACAGGTTCCTGGCGAGCCAGTCGGTCTCCACCAGCGGACCCGGAAGTGAGCCGGCCAGGCTCACCGAGGCCAACAGGAGCCCGGCAATACAGACCGCCAGGGGATATATGCGCCAGAGACGCGGTAACTGCCGGTTCATTTGAATACTCCTCCTTTGGTGTCGTTGTGGTCTGGCGGAATCGTACCGGGGCGGATCCGACACGGCGTCCCCGAAGGCGGCAATGCCGCCTCCCGCCGGCACCCTTGCGGGCGCGGTTTGCTGACCGGCCCGCGCCGGGCGCGGTCGTCAGCCGACTTGCACCGCGGGACGGCCGGCCCGGCACGCACCCCAGCTCAATAACGCCTACCCGATGGGCGGACCGGTAAACGGAACGAACGACTCTGCCTCATGATTCCTCCTCCAAGCCTGCTTCTGGTACGCGCAGGGTCTCTGGCCCTGCTTTTCGATCGCTATTGACGGGTCGCGCGCGGGGATCCCGGTCCGGGCCCCGACCCGGTCCCTTCGTCCCCTGGCCGCCGCGGGGCGCCCGACCCGGCAGACGCGCCGCCCGCGTCGGTCCCGGGCGTGCAGGGCACCGTCTCTCCCGCGAAGGCCGGGCAGCTCAGGCGCAGCAGCACATAAGGGCTCTCGCCCGCCCGGCGCCGCGCCGCCTCGATCAGGTCGATCTCCTCCGCGGGAACTTCCCCGGCCAGCATGTCCAGCAAGGCCGGATACACCCGCTCGAAGTAGTCGGCGTCGGGCTCAACCCGGACCGTCACCTCGGCCTGCGCCTCCCTGGAAGCCAGGGAGTGGCTGAGCACTCTTTGCTCGCCGGGCAGGAGGCGGGAATCCGCGAGCTCGCGCCAGCCGTTCTCCGGGTCCCAGTCCATCCGCCGCTGGATCGGGTAGTCGAGCGGGTCCTGGCCGGCGGCGCTAACGACAATCCGTACGCGCGGCACCGAATAGGTCGGGAGTGCGTGGCCGGCCCCCGCGTTGGCGACCTCCACGTCCACACCGGCCGCGGTGCGCACGGCGGTGACCCGGAGCGCCCGTGCCGTCATCGCCGGATCGTGGATGCCGGCGAACCGATGGCTGCCATCGCGCATGTGGCAGGACTGGCAGGTCCGTCCCTCCCGCGCATACCGGGACTGGGCCCATTCCGCGTGGGTGTTCTCCAGCGGCTTGCCGTCTATCGCGACCGCCTCCGGACCGAACTGGTGGCAGGGCGCACAGAAGTCGGATTCGCGGAAGAAGGCGGCCCCCTTGACGACGCCGTGGGGCGTCTGCGGGCGCTCGCGTGGACCGAATCGCTGCTGATCCCTCACGTGGCAGGCGGCGCAATCCACCCCATGAAGCGCGGGGGCGGCGTCGAGGCCCCGGATCTCCCACTCGCTCTGGCGCTCGGCCGGCGGCACGTGGCAGGCGAAGCAGCGGCGGCGCTCCTCGAACGAGAGCGCTCCGAGCTGGCCGAGCAGGCCCGGAGACACCGCGCTCGCGTGGAGAGAATCGCGCCAGTCGGCGTATTGCCGCGGGTGGCAGGCGCCACAGGCGCCCGGAGACAGGTCGCGCGTCGCGGGGTGGTGATCCCGGGCATCACCCGCGATGTTCAACGGTGCGGCCCAGTAGGCTTCCGCATCGGGAAACCCCTGCCCCTGGACCCCGTATGCCCAGGGGCCCCACGCCAGCGTCGCCACCGAGATCGCCATCTCCAAGGCACGCCGGATGCCCGCGTCCGGGACCGATGCGGGAAGATCGGCGAACGAGCCGCGGGCATACCAACCACGGTCCGCGCGCGGTGCGCTCCTGCGCGGGCACTGGCCTACGGAAGCGCCTGGCTCGCCCGTCCGCGAAAGGGCCGCGATGTCGATCTTCACTGCTCCCCCCCAGGGCATCGCCCCAGGAACTCCGTGTCAGCCGCTCAGTGTTGGAAGACGGGCGGTGGTCGGCGCCTCGCCGCTTCCTACGACCCCGAGCGTCGGCGGTCGTCGCGTGGCCTTCTTGGTCGCGGGGCCTCGCCACCCCTCACAGAGGCGGCGTGCATCCATGCGTTCGGTTATCGCGGACTATGAAGTACAGCCCTGCGAGAGGGCATTGCCAACCCGGACGGACCATTAGCCCAAGTCCGGAAACACCATTAATCCAACCGGGGGCAATCCCGGGGGCTTCACCCGATAAGCCCGTACGTTATCGGGGGAGAACAATTAGCGAGAAGGCGGGGGCCGCATTCGAGTGGGGCGGTATGGATCGACGGCTGTTCGGCCAAAGCAGAACCGCGCTGGCCTGCCTGTCCACCCGGGGGTCCGCTGCCAGGTCCCGCCACGGCCGCGCCTTGACCCCCGCGATGGCCGAGACTAGCCTTTTTGTTCCAACCCGTTGTTATCGTTTATCCGGACCAGGGAGAGCCCCATGTTGGCGAGCACGAGGCTGTGGACCCCATTGGCGATGTGCATGCTCATGGGCGCCGGCTGCACTGCAGAGCAGGCCCCGTTGGGTGAAGTCAGCTTCAAGGAAGACGTGCAACCGATCCTGGATCGCAACTGCGTGGTCTGCCACAAGCCGGGGGCAGAAGGATACGCGGCGAGCGGACTCAGCCTGGTCAGTTACAGCACCCTGATGAAGGGCAACAAGAAGGGCTCGGTGATCGAGCCAGGCTCGAGCGAGTCGAGCGTGCTGGTCAGGGCGGTGGATCGAGGGGCGAACCCTCCCATCGTCATGCCGCACCGCAATCCGCCGCTGCCGAAACAGGACATCCAGGTGCTCAAGGCCTGGGTCGACCAGGGTGCGAAGGACAACTGACCGCGCCGTCTCGGCGACCCGAACGTACCGAGGCGGCGCGCAGTAAGCGACGGCGTGCGCAGGCCGCCGTGGAGGCGGGGGACCTAACCCGGCCCCGGGGTCGCCCCCTTACCCTATGCGTCTGTGCAGACGCGCGTCGCGCGTCTTGAAGTGCCGGACGAACCAGTCCTCCACCCGCCGCGCGAATTCCTCGTCGCTGAAGAAGCCGCTCTCCTCGTAATCATCCATGATGTCGCGCAGGTCATCCAGCAGCCGTTCGTGCTCCGCCTTGTGATCCTCGTACTCATCGTAGGAATGCTCGCGCATGATCTTTTCTTCCAGCGCGAAGTGCGATGATATCCGGGCGAAGATCTGTCCGAGGAACTCCACCACCCTGGGCGGCCCCTCCTTGCGCTGCATCGCGGCATAGAGATCGTTGATCAGGTCGACCAGCTGGCGGTGCTCGAAGTCGACATCGGGGATGCCCGTACGGAATTCGTCCTTCCATTCGATGAGGGTCATGGCGCGCTCACAGGAACAGGAACCCGCCCTGGGCGGGCCGGAAATCGATGACCAGGCTCTCCCGCTCGTGGAGCCTGATATCGGCCTCCTTCTCGTAATCGTAGCCATCCGGGCGGTCGCTGTCGCGCAGGCGGGCCACGAGGTGGTGGGCGCCCGCCTCGACCGGGAATTTCATGTAGGCCGTCGAAGCTCCGTCGCCCGCGACGCCAGACGGAGCCAGCGAGTCCTGATAGAGGACCTTGCCGTCCAGGACCAGCTCGACCACCACCGGCAGACGCTCCCGCGGGCAATCCAGCGGACGGCGCATGTTCGGCGGCAGGGCCGCGATCTCCTCGCTGCTCAGTCGCCGGCACTCGCCCTTGTGCTGCGCGGCATGGCTGAAGCTCAGCTTGATGACGGCAAGACCGGGCTCGAGGTGGGTGTAGGCGGGCGAGGTCGAGAAGTACCCCACCACCCCGGCGAACAGCGCATAGGCGACCGCCTGACCGATGTATTTGAGAGCGCTAGCCATGGGTCCGCTCGAGTCCCGCACTCCGCTCCCGGGCCCGCTTGCGCCGGACGGGGGGCAGCGTGCCGATCCTCTCCCGGAACGCCTTCAGCGCAGGGGCCAGGGCGCCGCGCCGGGCGAGCCCGGCCCAGCACTCGCCGATGCGCTCGCGCGGGACGCGTTTGCGCAGGTACGGGTCACGATCGCCTGCGAGCCGCTGCTGCATCCACTCGATCCCGATCCGATAGTGGCAGCATCCCTCGGCGCACCCGGTCAGGAATACCCCGTCCGCATGATCCCTTGTGATCACGAAATCCAGAAAGGACGGCGGCAGCATGGCTGCGCAAGGGAGCATGACCACGGCGACCCCTTCGCTCTTCAGCCCCTCCAGGTCCGGGCCATGGCTGCAGCCGTAGACGATGACCCTTGCGTCCCCCCTCAGATCCGCCGCCGCCTCGACGGTGACATCCCGCAGCCTCTGGACAGGCAGCCCGGGCAGATCGATCCCCGGGATCAGCTCGGTCGTGCGCCTGAAGGGCGTGGACGTCGGGCAGGCGCCCACGCAGATTCCGCAGCTGGTGCACAGATCGGGGCTCACCACCGCTTCGTGTGAGAACTGGGTCGCGTCGGTGCGCGGCTCCAGGGCCACGGCGTTGAACGGGCAGTCCTCCACACACCGGCCGCAGCCATTGCAGTTGTCCAGGCTCACGACGGCCACCGGCCGTCGTCGCAGGGGCGGGAGCCAGGGCATCAGAAGCAGCAGCAGGGTCCCTGCCCCTGCCAGCGCCCACAGCACCCCGCCGGGGAGCTCGTCGAGCAGCGGATAGCCCGCCAGGTAGAACCAGTCGAGATGGATCACCGACGGCACGATCGCCAGATCCGCGGGCGGCTGGCTGACGGCCGGCTTGGCCAGGGACAGCACCAGCAGCATGACGAGGGTGCCCACGGCGAGCCCCCGTGGCGGGTTCACCGCGGCATTGCGCTGGCGATAGATATGGATCCACATCACCAGCAGCAGGACCAGTGGCACCGCGATGTGGATGAAGACCATCAGCGTGAAGAAGCGCCCGCTCAGGGTCTCCGCGTTGAGGAAATTGCGTGCGATCGGCTCACCGAAGATGCCGAGACTGTCCAGCCATTCGGTCGTGGCCACGGCGATGTACTGGGCCAGGACGTCCCACACCATCCAGTAGCCGCTGATGCCGCAGGCGAACACCAGCCAGATGAGCGGAACCCCGGTGAACCAGGTGAACCAGCGCGCGCCGCGGTAGCGGTCCATCACGAACTCGCGCAAGAGATGGAGCATCATGACGATGATCAGGCCGTCCGAGGCGTAACGGTGCAGGCTGCGCATGATGCCGCCCGCGTACCACTGCGCGACGGTCAGGTATTCGAGGGATTCGTACGCCTGATGGATGCCGGTGTCGAAGAATATGTACAGGTAGATGCCGCTTACGATGGTGATCCAGTAGAAGAACCAGCCCAGCGCCCCCAGCTGGTGAAAAGGGTTCCATTTCGGACCGAACAGGGCGTCGAACCCGCGCTCCACCGATTCGAATGCGGTTCTCGCAGACGCGCGCAGACCCGTCATCGCTCGCAGACCTTCTATACCGACGTGCCATGCCGGGGCGCCCTGCGCCAGGCACGAATGATGAACACGGCCGTCGCCCCCAGCGTGAGCAGGCCCACGCCGATAGCGACGAACAGCGAGTAGTCGAAATGATACCGCCCGGTCGTGGGATCATAGACCGTGCAGAACAGTCTGACGTTGTTCATCAGACTCTTCACGGGCGAGGCGGCGACCTGGCTCCCGTACATCAGCTCCTTGAGCGGCTCCACGATTCCGGGTGGCTCGGGTGCGATCCCGTAGACCTGCCGGTAGACCCTTCCCTCCGCATCCAGGATCGTCGCCTGGATCAGGTGGTCGAAGCCCTTCGGCGACCTGAAATAGCTGAAGCCGAGATCCCCGGTCAGGCGGTCCACGTCCTCGGCCTTCGCACTGAGAAAATGCCAGCCCTTCATGTCGATGCCCTGCTCGCGCGCGAACATCCGCATGCGATCCGGCGTATCGACTGCCGTGTCGAAGCCGATACTCAGCACCGAGAAGCTGTCATCACCGAGGGCGTCCCGCGCCACCCGAACCACCCGGGCCAGATTGGTCGTCACGGTCGGACAGATGTGATAACAGCTCGTGTAGATCAGGCTGACCACCACCGGCTTGCCGCGCAGATCCTGCAGCCTGACGCGCCGTCCCGACCCGTCGAGAAACTCATGATCCGCGACCATCCGTCCCATGGCGGCCTGACTCCTGGCAAGCGCTTTGGCCTCGTCGTATGCGGAGCCGCCCTCCTGTTCGTGCCCGCCGTGAGCGGGAGGCGCGGCCCCGTTGCCCGAGCCGGCGACGAGCAGCCCTAGGGCCGCGAGGATGCGGACCCTGGAGGCGCGGCCTGTCATACCGCAGGAAGCCAGGCGTCCAGGATCGCGGCGCCCAGAAGGAGACTCAGCTGAAGCAGGGAGGCATGAAAGTTCCGCATGGCCGAGGCGGGTGAAGGATCGAGGGCCAGACCGACACTCGTCCACAGGAACCAGATCCCACCTGCGGCGGCACCCAGCAGATAGATCCATCCGAGGCCGAGGAAGAAGGGCGTCAGCGACAGGCCGACCAGCACCACGGTGTGGGCGAGGATGACCCGTGCGGCCGTCGACTCACTGACCACCACGGGAAGCATGGGCACACCGGCCTCCGCGTAGTCGTCCCGATACTTGTATGCCAGGCTCCAGAAGTGCGGCGGCGTCCACAGGAAGAGCACGACCGCGAGCATGACAGGG
>JASFUT010000153.1:0-7680 GCA_050050175.1 Chromatiales bacterium | reverse complement strand
GGCGACCCACGGGGACCGGCCGGCCGCCGGGCGATCGTCGAGGGCTACCTGCCGTTCGTGGAGCGGTCGCTCGCCCGCGGGGTGCCCCTGCAGCGCCTGACCCGCCCACTGCTCGGGGTCTTCCACGGTGCCCCGGGCGCCCGCGCCTGGCGTCGCCACCTCTCCGAGAACGCCCACCTGCCCAACGCCGGTGCCGGCGTGATCCGGGAGGCCCTGCGCCTGGTGCCGGACACCGGAGGCTGAGCACGCCGTCGGGTCCGTCAACGTCGGGCCCAAGGCAACCCTTCGCGGCTGACAGCCGCTCCGGCGAAACACCGCCCCCGTCGCCCCCGTCGCCCCTTCCCCCTGTCTACCCGCTCCTCCCCGTCTCCCGTCGCCATCGCCGCCGTGCGGTCTTTGCCCTGTCTGCTGTCTACTTTCTACTGTCTACTACCCACATGGACTGGCTCTCCCTCTCCCTGCTCAGCGCATTCAGCCTGGCGACGGCCGACGCCGCCACCAAGCGGTGGATGTCGCAATACGGCACCCGCGAGATCACCCTGGTGCGCTTCGTGCTGCCCGGGGCCCTGCTCGCGCCACTGCTCCTGCTCGAGCCCCTGCCCGCCCTTCCGGCGGCCTTCTGGTACTGGATGGCGTTTCTCCTGCCGCTGGAGATCCTGGCCATGCTGCTCTACATGCGGGCCATTCGCGGCAACCCGCTGTCCCTGACCCTGCCCTATCTGGCCTTCACCCCCGTGTTCGTGGTGATCACGGGCTGGGTGCTGCTGGGAGAGCAGATCTCGCGCTCGGGGCTGGCCGGGGTGCTCCTGGTGGTGGCGGGCGCCTGGCTCCTGAACGTCCGACAGGGCGGCCTGGCGGACTGGCGCAGCATACTGGCCCCCCTGGCCGCGGTCGCGCGCAGCCCGGGGTCGCGCACCATGCTCGCCGTGGCCTTCATCTACAGCCTCACCTCGGTGGCCGGCAAGGGCGCCATGCGCCACATGCCCCCCGAGCAGTTCGGGCCCTTCTACTTCGCGGTGCTCGGGCTGGTCACGCTGGTGCTGTTCGGGCTGCACCGGCCCGCGCTGGTAGGCGCCCTGTGGCGTCGACCGGCCGCGAGCCTGGCGGTGGGTCTCGCCATGGCGGTCATGGTGCTCACGCACTTCCTGGCAGTTCAGCGCGTCGAGGTCGCCTATATGGTCGCCGTGAAGCGCACCAGCCTGCTGTTCGGCATCCTCTACGGAGCACTCTGGTTCGGCGAGCGGGGTCTGGCGGTGCACTTGCTGGCCGGCAGCCTGATGGTGGCGGGGGTGTTTTTGATTGCGGTGTGAAGGCTGTGCGTAGACAGTAGACAGGGAAAGAGGGGAAGGGACGGTTGACGGCCTAGGCAGCGGCGCGCGGCGAAGCCCGACGGGCCGCGGTGCCATGCGGAAGCCGGCCGGGTGCCAAGGGGCGGGCGCGCCCGAAGTCCGCCGGCCGGCCCCGCATGGCAGATCGACCGCTTCAAATTCAGGCAGGTCCGGGAATGAGATCCAGCCGCGACAGGGTGGAGCCCTACGTCACCAAGGACGGCTCCGTGATCCGGGAGCTGATGCACCCGGCGGTGCAGGGCAGCCGGGCCCAGAGCCTGGCCGAGGCCACCCTGCCCCCCGGGAGGCGCACGCTGCGCCACCGCCACCTCCTGGCCGAGGAGCTCTACCACGTCACCCGCGGCGCCGGGATCATGGGGCTGGGAGACGAGCGCTTCCCCATCGCGGCGGGCGACACGGTCTGCATCCCCGCGGGCACGCCCCACGACCTGGAGAACACGGGCGGGGCGGACCTGGTGGTGCTCTGCTGCAGCACCCCGGCCTACAGCCACGATGACACGGAGCTGGTGTAGACCCGGCTGAGTGGCGCGAACCCCTGAGCCGCTCCCCGGACCCGCCGTCTGGCTGGGCGCCTCATCCCGTCGGGCCCGCTGCCGCGCACGTCGACCCGAGGGACGGACAGGCACCCGCCGACGGCGCGGAGGACCAACGACCCCCGATGCAGCGCAGTGGCGGGCGCCTCGCCCAGGGCGGGGCCCCGTGCGACGCGAACCGCCCCCGTTCCGACGAACCGTTCCGGCCGTACGGGAGGCTCCCGAGGGAATGGCGGCTCTTTCAGGCCCCGGCTCCGCCGCCGAGTCGGACGCGCACCCGCTGCGCCGGAAAGGCGCCTTCGGCGGGCACTGGAACGGCCGCGTCCGCCTCCTCGGGGGTGAGGGGCTCGCGGGAGCGGAGCTGCTGCTCCAGCACCTCCACGGTGGCCTCCGAGGGGTCGCGGCCGGTCCTCTCGCGCTCGGCCACACGTCGCCGGAACAGGTTGTCGTCGCCCCGCACATCCAGGATCAGGAAAGGGACCCCGCGCTCCCGGGCCAGGCGCGCGAAGAGCGCGCGGCGCCCGCGCTCGAGGAAGGTGGCGTCCGCCACGGCGGTCAGGCCGGCATCGAGGATAAGCCCGCACAGCTCCAGCAACCGAGCGTAGGTGCGCTCGGTCATTGCCCTCGAATAGAGTCCCTCGCCGGTCCGCGAGCCCGACCTGTCCCGCGCATCGAGACCCGCGAGACGCTTGCGCTCCACGTCGGAGCGCACGCGCACGGCCGGGTGGCGCTCCACCAGAGCCCGGCTGGCCAGGCTCTTGCCCGAGCCCGAGACCCCGTGGGTGATCACCAGCGCGGGGCCCGGCGGACGAGTGTAGTCCTCGGCCAGGCCCACGTATCCCCGGTAGTCCTTCATGACGGATGAACGCTGGTCGTCCGACAGATCCTCCTGTCCGAGCCGGATGGCGGCGACCTTGGCCCTCACCATGGCTCGGTAAACCTGGTAGAAGCGCAGCACCCGCAAGCCCGCGTAGTCGCCGGTGCGTTCGAGGTACCTGTCGAGAAACCGCCGTCCGAGCGCCGGGAGCCCTTTCTCGTCCAGGTCCATGGTCAGAAAGGCGACCTCGCTCATGGTGTCGATCCAGCGCAGCGCCGGATTGAACTCGATCCCGTCGAAGATGATCACTTCGCCGCCCTCGGCCACCATGTTGCCGAGATGCATGTCACCGTGGCACTCGCGGATAAAGCCGCCCTCCCGTCGCTCGGCGAGCACGGGTCCCAGGGCCGCATGGCGCTCCCGCGTCCAGCGTACGACGGCCTCGATCCGCTCGAGCTCGCGGGCATCGTCCATCAGGCGGCGAATCTGCCGGAAGTTCTCCTCCATGGGGCCGATCACGGCCTCCGGCCTGCCGTAGGGCTCCGCCCGGTCCACCGTCGGGATCCGGGCGTGGAAGGCAGACACCTGGTCGGCGATGGACTCGATCAGGGCCGCGTCGAGCTGATCGAGGCGACCGGACAGCAGGGCATGCTCGTTGAACCGACGCATCTTCACCGCATACTCGATAGCCTGCCCCTCGCCGTTCAGGCGCGGTGCGTCCTCCGTCCCCGTGATCGGCACGACCCCGAGGTAGACGCCCGGGGCCAGGCGCGAGTTGAGACGGATTTCCTCGTCGCAGAAGAAGCGGCGCCGCTCAAGGGTGGAGAAGTCGAGAAAGCCCAGGTCCACGGGCTTCTTGATCTTGTAGGCGAGATCGCCCTTGAGCAGCACCCAGGAGATGTGGGTCTCGATGACCTCCATCGACCCGGCGGGCTGACCCGGCTGCCCGCCGCCGGCCTGCTGGAGGGCCTGGATCAGGGTGCTATGCTTGTCCTCAGGCGGCATGTCTGGGCCCGTTCGTGAGGCGGCTCGCGGCTGCAAACAGTATGGGGTGGCGTGCACGGGCCTGCCAATGCCGCGCGGATTGATGGATAATCGAGACGTGCCGATCCGGCCTTGGCGTTGGCCCGGGGTCGGAGAAACCCGAGATCTAGGAGGTTCAAGATGTCCGTCGAGCGTATAGTCCTCGCGGTGGCGGGGAGCCTGATCCTGCTGAGCCTGCTGCTCGCCCACTTTTTCCATCCGAACTGGCTCTGGTTCACGGCTTTCATCGGCGCCAACCTGCTTCAGTCCGCGTTTACGGGCTTCTGCCCCATGGCGATCATGCTGAAGAAGATCGGCCGCAAGCCGGGCCCCGCGTTCTAGGCCAGCGGCGCAGCCGCCGGGGCTTCGGTGCCCCGCCGCGGTGCTTCCCATCCATCGCCGGACACAATGAGCCACTCGAACCGCTTCGTGCGCGGCGCCTGAGCGGCCGGCGACCACCGAAGTCAGTCGGCTTCGGCGTCGGCGGGCTGGGCCCAGAGGTCGTGCTCGTCTGAGCCGGTGATCTCCACCTCCACGAAGTCGCCCGGATCGAGCTCCCAGGGGCCGTCGATGAAGACTCGGCCGTCGATCTCCGGCGCGTCGGCGGAACTGCGGGCCACCACGCGGTCGTCGTCCGCCTCGTCCACCAGCACGATCTGCCTCGAGCCCACCTTGGCGGCGAGCCGCTCAGCGCTGATGCGCGCCTGCAGCGCCATCAGCCGGGCGCGCCGCTCTTCTGCGACGTCGGCCGGAACCGCACCGGGCAGGGCGTTGGCGGCGGCGCCCTCCACCGGCGAGTAGACGAAGCAGCCCACGCGGTCCAGACGGGCGGCGCGCACGAAGTCGAGCAGCGCTTCAAAATCCCGGTCGGTCTCGCCCGGGAAGCCCAGGATGAAGGTGCTGCGCAGGGTGAGCTCCGGACAGACGCCACGCCATCGCTCGATCCGCTCCAGCGTCCGCTCGGCCGCAGCCGGGCGTTTCATGGCCCGCAGAATGCGCTCGCTGCCGTGCTGCAGGGGCACATCCAGATAGGGCAGCACGGCACCTTCGGCCATGAGCGGAATCAGCTCGTCCACGTGGGGATAGGGATAGACGTAGTGCAGCCTCACCCAGGCCGGCAGCTCGCCGAGGGCGGCCGCCAGCTCCCGTACGCGGGTGCGCAGAGGCCGGCCGCGCCAGAAGTCCGTGCGGTAACGCAGGTCCACGCCGTAGGCGCTGGTGTCCTGGGACACCACCAGGAGCTCGCGCACTCCCGCGCTCACCAGGTTCTCCGCCTCCTGCATCACCTCGCCGATCGGCCGGCTGACCAGATCGCCGCGCAGCGCCGGGATGACGCAGAAGGTGCAGCGGTGGTTGCAGCCCTCGGCGATCTTCAGGTACGCGTAGTGCCGAGGCGTGAGCTTGATGCCCTGGGGCGGCACCAGGCTGGTGTAGGGGTCGTGGGGCCTGGGGACCTGGGCGTGGACCGCCTCCATCACCGCCTCGTAGGCATGGGGCCCGGTCACCGCCAGCACCCCGGGGTGAGCGGCGCGCACCCGTTCCGCCTTCGCCCCCAGACAGCCCGTGACCACCACCCGGCCGTTCTCCGAAAGCGCCTCGCCGATGGCGTCCAGGGACTCCTCCACCGCCGCGTCCACGAAGCCGCAGGTGTTGACGATCACGAGGTCCGCGCCCTCATAGGTGCCCGAGACCCCGTACCCCTCGGCCCTCAGCTGGCTGAGGATGCGCTCGGAATCGACCAGGTTCTTCGGACAGCCGAGGCTGACGAAGCCAATGCGGGGGGCGGGATCGGTCATTTCGGTGGCCGGTGGAGGCGTGGACGCGACAGGCGTTCGCCGCTGACGGATGCGGGCGAGCAGCTATTGTACCCCGTCGGGCCCGGAGACAGGCCGTGCCCGGAGGCGCCGGCCGTGAAGCCGTTCCGCCCAGGCGGGACCCACGGCAAGGATGCGGCGCCCCCGCCGGTCGCGCCGCCTCGAGCTCCGGCTCGGCTCGCCAGCTGAGACAGCTCCGTGCGAAGGGCGCGGGCCGGAACCTCCCGGTCGTCGAGCATGTCCAACGTCGAGAGCATTCCCGGCCTCGCCTTCCTTGAAGAGGTCCATGACCGGGATGGCTCCGCCCGAATCGGGTCTCAGCTCGACCACGAGGGTGTCCTCGAGCGCCATCTCCCCGGCCTACGTCCCGCCCCGTCGGGCCGGTCCTGGACGCCGATATTCACGGGCCCTTGAATCAGCATGTGATGCTCCGGCCACGCCCCCCGCGGAGGACGAAAAGCGCCCAGTCCAGTTCGCGGGTTCCAGAGAAAAAAGCTTTAAGGAGCAGGCACTTAACGGGGAAGGGGACTTTGCGTCCCCAGGGGCGGCCGGCGAGGTTGTCACCCCCCGGTCACATGTGCCATATTTTGAAAATGGGCGCACGCAGCTGACCGTCGCGCACGGCGGCGTGACCGAGGCGCAAGCGGATCCGGCGAGGAGGTGTGCAAGAGATGAAGAACTGCAAAATGTGTGGATTCAGCAAGGTCTGCAACGACCTGCCCGGCATTTGCATCCTGCTGCAGTTCGTCGCCGTGGCGGTCCTTGTCGGGGCGCTCTCCTACCTGTTCATCTCGCAAGAGCTGCTGCAGTAACGTCAGCGGCCACCCCGCCCTCCGCGGCGGCCAGGGGACGGGCGCTTCGCGGCGCGGGTCGCCTTCTCTTCGGCCCTGATCCGCCGCTCCTCCTTGTCGGCAGCGAGCACCAGCAGGGCCTCTTCGAGCGTCAGCTCCCTGACCTCGTACAATGGGGGCGAATTGCCCCCCTTGTCCTTCGAAAGTCTGGCCACGGCCGCGGCCTCTCGTGAAACCTCTCTTGTCAATCCTGAATCTAGCTCGAGCGGGCGCCGGCCACAATGACATCGCCCGACAAACGGGAACGGACTCCCAGGGTTCCCGACAACCGGTCGATTTGACCGCGCAAGCGGGCCGGGATAGAGTCGCTCCGACCTGAGGTGCCCGGGGACTCCCCGGGTTAAACGGGAAGCCGGTGCGCGACCGATCGCAAAGCCGGCACTGCCCCCGCAACGGTAAGCAAGGCCAAGGGTCCGGCTGATCGCCACTGTGCCGCGAGGCACGGGAAGGCGCCGGACCCCGGGCAGGGCGCCCGCCTTGCAAGTCCGGAGACCGGCCTCTGGTCATGCAAGGCGGTGTTGCGGAGGGCAACCCCGGTGCTGCACATCGGCGGCGGATGGCCCGCGCCGCCGGCAGTATTCGCCGTTCCCACCCTCGCGCATCACCCTTCCCGCGCACCGGCCGATCCCGGGCGCCACGAAGCCCCTCGGGAGGGAGCATGCGTCCACACGTCCGAGCAATCCTCTGCAGCTGGGCCGCGGCCTGGAGTACGGCCGGCAGCGCGGCGGACACCACCACGCTTGACCCGGTGGTGGTCAGCGCGGCGCGAACCGAGACGCCCGCGTCCTACACAGCGGCCGGGATCTCCGTAATCGACCGCGCGCAGATCGAGCGCAGCGGCGCCCGGACCCTCACGGAGCTGCTGCAGGGAGAGGCGGGCATCCACACCGCGGACCTCTACGGCGACGGCGTCACCACCACGCTCGACATGCGGGGATTCGGGCAGACGGCCGGCTCCAACACGCTGGTGCTGGTGGACGGCCGGCGGCTGAACAACAACAGCGATATTGCCCCGCCCGCCCTCACGGACATCGACCTGGACGAGGTGGAGCGCGTCGAGATCCTCAGGGGCAGCGCCGGCGTGCTCTACGGCAATCAGGCGGTGGGCGGCGTCGTCCATGTGGTCACCCGCCGACCGCAACGCTCGGGCGCGAGCGTCCGCGTGGAGGGCGGAAGCTACCGGGGCCGGCGCATGGCCGCCCGGGCGTCCCTGAGGGACGCCAGCGGCCTGTCGGCCCGCGTCTGGGCGTCGCGGCGCCGGTCCGACAACTACCGCGAGCGCAACGAGACCGA
>JASFUT010000152.1:0-7686 GCA_050050175.1 Chromatiales bacterium | reverse complement strand
CCATGAGCAGCCACCCAGCCCCCCTCGCCCGACTGCCCGTACGGGTGCGCAAGCGCGACGGCAGCGAGATCCCCTTCGAAGCCGCACGGATCGAGTCGGCCGTCGCCCGGGCCGGCGCGGCCACGGGTGAGTACGGGGAAGACGAGGCGCGGCTGCTCTCCGCCCAGGTGGTCAAGGTGCTCGCCCACGGCCGGTTCGCCGGCGGCGTTCCGGAGATCGAGCGCATCCAGGACGTGGTCGAGCAGACGCTGATCAGCGCCAACCACCTGGACACCGCGCGCGCCTACATCGTCTACCGCGAGCAGCACAAGCGCCTGCGGGAGGACCGGCGGACGCTGGTCGACGTCGCCGCCTCGGTGAACGAGTACCTCGACCGGGCCGACTGGCGCGTCGCCGCCAACGCCAACCAGGGCTATTCCCTGGGAGGCCTCATCCTCAACACGTCGGGGAAGATGATCGCCAACTACTGGCTGAGCCACGTCTACCCGCCCGAGGTCGGGCGCGCCCACCGCGATGGCGCGATCCACGTCCACGACCTGGACATGCTCTCGGGCTACTGCGCCGGCTGGTCCCTGCGGACCCTCCTGAGCGAGGGGCTGAACGGCGTTCCGGGCAAGGTCGAGGCCGGCCCGCCGCGGCACCTGTCCTCGGCGGTCGGTCAGATCGTCAACTTCCTGGGCACCCTGCAGAACGAGTGGGCGGGCGCCCAGGCCTTCAGCTCCTTCGACACCTACATGGCCCCGTTCGTGCGCAAGGACGCCCTGCCCTACGCGCAGGTCCGCCAATACGTCCAGGAGCTGATCTACAACCTCAACGTGCCCTCGCGTTGGGGAACTCAATGCGTGGACGCCGCGACCGAGTGCCTCACCGAGCACGGCTGGCGGCGCCATGACGGGATCGGGCCCGGCGAGAAGATCCTTACTTTCAACCGGCGGGACAACACCTACGAGTACCTGGAGCCTCTGGCCATCACGGCCTACGACTTCGACGGGCAGATGTACGTCTTGAAGAACCGAACCCAGGAGCAGTGGATCACGCCTCGGCACAGGGTCCTGCGCAAGGTCTTCAACAGCGACGATCGCTGGGAGCTCTCAGCCATCGAGGACGTTGTCAAACTGAAGTCCCCAGTGATCGTGCCGAACGCATGGGAGACCCCGTCCACACTCGAGATGGACGACCGTCTGGTGGAACTCCTAGCATGGACCGTGGCCGAAGGTAACTTCGACATCCGTGAGAACCGCACCCGCGTGTCCCTGTTCCAGCATGCAGATCGGGTGCGCGCAATCACGGGCGTACTCGACTCGCTCGGCTTCAGCTACCACGTCCGCCAAGCTTGCGGCGGATACTCCCGCAGCCCGGTGGCGCGCGTCAGACTCAACAAGGCCGGTAGCGAAGCCATTGCGCGATACACCCGCTGCAAGCGCGTCCCGCCGGTGATCCGCAGCCTCTCGGCCCGCCAGATCCGGCTGTTCCTGAACGCCTACGTCGAGGGTGACGGCAGCCGGGAGGCCAACGGCCGGGTCCGCATCTACACCAAGGACCCTGACAACCTCGACGCGTTGCAGGAGCTTTGCGTGCTGTGCGGCTGGGGGAGCACGGTGTACCGAAGGAAGGACTCGGGCGTGTACGTCCTTAACATCGTGCGTAATCGCGAGACCTACATACAGTCCATTGAGCGCAGGCCGTACCGGGGCAAAGTCTGGTGCCCCACCACGCGCAACGGCACCTTCGTGGCCCGGCGCGAGGGTAAGACCTTCATTACCGGGAACACCCCCTTCACCAACCTCACCTTCGACTGGGTCTGCCCGGAGGACCTGCGCGAGCAGGTGCCCGTGATCGGCGGCGAGGAGATGCCATTCACCTACGGCGACCTTCAGCCGGAGATGGACATGATCAACCGGGCCTACATGGAGGTGATGGCCCGCGGAGACGCCAGGGGCCGGGTGTTCACCTTTCCGATCCCGACCTACAACATCACACCGGACTTCCCCTGGGAGTCGGAGAACGCCGAGCGGCTTTTCGCGATGACCGCGAAGTACGGCCTGCCGTATTTCCAGAACTTCCTCAACTCCGACCTCAAGCCGAACATGATCCGCTCCATGTGCTGCCGCCTGCAGCTCGACCTGCGCGAGCTGCTCAAGCGGGGCAACGGGCTGTTCGGCTCGGCGGAGCAGACAGGATCCCTCGGCGTGGTCACGGTCAACTGCGCCCGTCTCGGCTATCTGCACCGCGGGGACGAGGCGGGGCTCCTGGGCCGGCTGGATGAGCTCCTGGATCTGGCACGGACCAGCCTGGAGATCAAGCGCAAGGTGATCCAGCGCCACATGGACGCCGGGCTCTTTCCCTACACCAAGCGCTACCTGGGCACCCTGCGCAATCACTTCTCCACCATCGGCGTGAACGGCGTCAACGAGATGATCCGCAACTTCAGCGCGGACGCCGACGACATCACCACGGGGTCGGGACATGCGCTCGCCGCCCGCCTGCTGGACCACGTGCGCGAGCGCATGCTGGAGTTTCAGGAGGCGACGGGCCACATGTACAACCTGGAGGCCACCCCGGCGGAGGGGACCACCTACCGCTTCGCCCGCGAGGACCTCAAGCGCTTTCCCGACATCCTCCAGGCAGGCACGCCCGAGCGCCCTTACTACACCAACAGCTCCCAGCTCCCGGTGGGCTGGACCGACGATCCGTTCGAGGCGCTGGAGATGCAGGACGATCTGCAGTGCAGGTACACCGGCGGCACCGTGCTGCACCTCTACATGAGCGAGCGCATATCGAGCCCGGAGGCCTGCAGGCGCCTCGTGCGCCGGGCACTGGAGCGCTTCCGGCTGCCGTACGTCACGGTGACGCCCACCTTCTCCATCTGCCCGACCCACGGCTACCTCTCCGGCGAGCACGAGTTCTGCCCGCGGTGCGACGAGGAGCTGATCGCCAGGAGGCGGGCGGAGGCCGAGGCCCGTCACTGAACCCGCCCGCAGACACCCCGAGGAGGAAGAGCCATGAGCGCGACCATCGAGCTGAGAGACGAAGAACGGACCCGCTGCGAGATCTGGACCCGAGTGATGGGCTACCACCGCCCGGTCTCGTCCTGGAACCCGGGCAAGCAGTCCGAGCACCTGGAGCGGCGCTACTTCGAGGAGCGTCGCGGGGAGACCTGAACCGCCAAGGCGCCAGGGACGCACAGGCCCCTGCCCGGATCGCAGGCCGGGGCGAGGAACGAAGCCCGACAGCCCGGCCTCCAGGGCTCCAGCGTACGGCGCTCTGTGGGAAGGCGAGCCCCCTCGGCGAACGCGGCCTCACCACACGCCTCTTGCGGCAGGCGGCCGGCCTCCTGCGTTACCCGGCGCCACGGGCGACGAACCGCCAGGGCGCCGAGGCCGGACGGAGACACCATGCGCATCGGCGGCATCACCCCCCTGACCACCATCGACTACCCCGGCGAGCTGGCGGCAGTGGTGTTCTGCCAGGGCTGTCCCTGGCGTTGCCGTTACTGCCAGAACGGGCACCTGCTGCCCGTCCGCGCAGGACAGGACATTCCCTGGTCCGGGGTGCGGGCCTTCCTGGAGCGCCGTCGCGGCCTGCTGGACGCAGTGGTTTTCAGCGGTGGAGAGCCCACCGCCCAGGGCGACCTGCGCGAGCACCTCGGCCAGGTCGGCGCACTGGGCTTCAAGCGCGGGCTGCACACCGCAGGCCCTTCCCCGGCGCGGCTCGACCGCGCGCTGGATCGGCTGGAGTGGGTGGGCCTGGACATCAAGGCCCTGCCGGAGGATTACCCGGCCCTCACCGGGGTGCCCGACAGCGGTCGCGCCGCCTGGAAGAGCCTGGACATCGTGCTCGCGAGCGGCACCGACTTCGAGGTCCGCACCACCTGGATGCCCGGCATCGCCGAGGCGGACATACGTCGCCTGGCGGACCGTCTCGTCGCCCGGGGCGTCGGCCGGTTCGCCCTTCAACGGGCGGTCACGGACCGGGCGCTGGACCCCGGCCTGCGGGGGTCCGCCGCCCCCGCCCCTTCCGCCACCCTGACCGCCGAGCTGTCGGAGCGGTTCGAACGCTTCGAGCTGCGCTGACGGCCCCGCCCGGCCGGCTTCAGTGGCGACGCCTGTTCGCTCGGACGCCCGAGGTCCGCGGCCGGGGTGGGGGTCCGGCTTTGATGAAGATCAAAGCCCGCCGGCCCCGACCTGCCTAGCCTGTTCGCTCCGCGGCCTGTCGGACGCCCTCCATGCCTGCACGTCCCGCCTCTCCTCTGCGCACCCTGGCCCTGCTCACGTTGCTGCTCTTCGCCCCGGGGCTCCAGGCGGCCGGGCTGGGTGAGCTGGAGGAGCAGGTGCTCGACATGTTTCCGGATGCCGACCGGGTCGGCGAGCCCGGCGGCGAGCCCCCGGCCGCGGCGGTGTACGCCGGGGGGCGCACCCTGGGCTACGCCCTGCTCACCGACCAGGTAACGCCCATCCCCGCCTACTCGGGCAGACCCGTGAGCACCCTGGTCGGGTTCGACATGCAGGGACGGATCCGCGGCGTGAGGATCATCGACCACGACGAGCCCATCCTGGTGGTGGGCATCTCCGAGGAAGACCTGGCCGACCTGACCGCGCAGTACGAGGGGCTGCGCCTGACCGACGACATCCACGTGGGCGGCCACGACGAGCCGGGCCGGCCCGCCATCGACGGCATCAGCGGCGCGACGATCACCGTCATGGTGGTCAACGCCTCGGTGATGCGCTCGATCCGGGAGGTTGCAGAAACGCGCGGACTGCTCGCCCGGACCGAAGACGGGGCCCTGACCGTCGAGCCGCCTGCGCCGCTCTGGCTGCAGGTCTGGCAGGACCGCCGCCTCGACATCGCCGTGCTGGGTGCAGGGCTGACCGTGCTGGTGCTCATTCTCCTCTTCCAGGACTGGCTGGCCCGTCATCCGCGGCTCCTCGGCCGGCTGCGCACCGGGTACCTGCTGTTCACGCTGTTCTTCATCGGCTGGTACGCGCTGGCCCAGCTGTCCATCATCAACGTGCTCACCTTCGTACGCTCGATGCTGCAGGGCTTCAGCTGGGAGAGCTTTCTCGTCGATCCCCTGATGTTCCTGCTCTGGGCTTTCGTGGCCATGACCGTGCTGCTCTGGGGGCGGGGCGTCTACTGCGGCTGGCTCTGTCCCTTCGGCGCTCTCCAGGAGCTCCTGCACCGCTCGGCCCGCAAGCTCCACCTGCCCGCCTGGGAGCCGCCGACCGTACTGCACGAGCGGCTCTGGGCCCTCAAGTACCTGGTCCTGATCGCACTGTTCGGGGTGTCCCTCAACTCGCTGGCGGACGCCGAACGCCTCGCCGAGGTGGAGCCGTTCAAGACAGCGATCACCCTGCGGTTCATGCGCGACTGGCCCTTCGTGCTCTACGCCGGCCTGCTGCTGACGGGCGCCCTGTTCGTGCGCAAGCTCTTCTGCCGCTATCTCTGCCCGCTGGGCGCCGCTCTCACCTTTCCGGGCCGCTTTCGAATCTTCGACTGGCTGCGGCGGCGCAAGGAGTGCGGGCACCCGTGCCAGACCTGCGCCGTGGAGTGCGAGGTGGGCGCGATCAAGCCGACGGGCGAGATCATCGACAACGAGTGCCACTACTGCCTGGACTGCCAGGTGACCTACTGGAACGACCGCAAGTGCCCGCCGCTGGTGGAGCGGCGCAAGCGCCGTGAGCGGCGCGCGCGCATCAAGGAGTCCGTCCCGCCGGAGCCGGCGCAGCGCGGTACGCCGCCGGATCGGACATGACCCGTCGTTCCCGGGCAGGCGCGCCGCACAGCCGGGCCCGCAGCATCCGCGCCGGACGTTCAGCCGGCGTGAGGCGGGAGGACTCGAGCCCGAGCAGCCGATCGGCCCGTCTCCGGCCTCGTCGACACCGGTGCCCCTGAACGGGCTTGACTTTCATCAAGGTCGCCGCCCGCCCCGAAAAATAAGGTCGTCTCTGCCGCGACGACAAATCGTAGTTCCGTCCAGACAGCTGAGGAGATTTCCGGATGAAACGAACTTTACTCATCGGAGGCGCGTCGGCGCTGTCCGTGATCGCCCTGGCGATGAACGCGGCCATGGCCGCCAACCCCAGCGAGCACCCGGGCACGGGCGAGTCGGACATGATGTACGAGGGTGCCCCGCTCGCCACCGAGCCCGGGGTCGCCGAGGACATGGTCTCGACCTCGGGGCCGCCCATGACCAAGGACGAGTTCAACCTGGCGAAGCGGATCTTCTTCGAGCGCTGCGCGGGATGCCACGGCGTGCTGCGCAAGGGCGCCACCGGAAAGCCCCTGACCCCGGAAGTCACCCGCGCGCGGGGGACCATCTATCTCAAGACGTTCATCAACTACGGCTCGCCCGCGGGCATGCCGAACTGGGGAACCTCCGGGGAGCTCACTCCGGAGGAGGTGGACATGATGGCCCGCTACCTCCAGCACCCCCCTCCCCAGCCGCCCGAGTACGGGATGGACGACATGAAGGCCACCTGGAAGGTCGTCGTGGCGCCGGAGGACCGGCCCGGCAAGCAGATGAACGACCTGAACCTCAAGAACCTGTTCTCGGTGACGCTGCGTGACGCCGGACAGATCGCGCTGATCGACGGCGACACCAAGGAGATCGTCAAGACCATCGACACGGGCTATGCCGTGCATATCTCGCGGCTCTCGGCCTCCGGGCGCTACCTCTACGTGGTCGGACGCGACGCCAAGCTCAACCTGATCGACCTGTGGATGGAAGAGCCCGCGACCGTCGCCGAGATCAAGGCCGGCATGGAGGCCCGCTCGGTGGAGACCTCCAAATACAAGGGCTGGGAGGACAAGTACGCCATCGCCGGCACCTACTGGCCGCCCCAGTACGTCATCATGGACGGCGACACCCTCGAGCCCCTGAAGATCGTGGCGACCCGCGGCATGACCGTCGACACCCAGGAGTACCACCCCGAGCCGCGCGTGGCCGCCATCGTGGCATCCCACGAGCACCCCGAGTTCATCGTCAACGTCAAGGAGACCGGCAAGGTCCTGATGGTCAACTACGAGGACCTGGACAACCTGCAGGTGACTACGATCGACGCCGCCCGCTTCCTGCACGACGGCGGCTGGGACTCGACGCACCGCTACTTCCTGACGGCGGCCAACAAGTCCAACAAGATCGCGGTCATCGACTCCAAGACCGACAAGCTGGCCAAGCTGGTCGAGGTGGGTCAGATCCCCCACCCGGGTCGCGGCGCCAACTTCGTCGACAAGGAGTTCGGGCCGGTCTGGGCCACCAGCCACCTGGGCGACAACACGATCTCGGTGATCGGCACCGATCCGGAAGGCCATCCCGAGCACGCCTGGAAGGTGGTCCGGACGCTCGAGGGGCAGGGCGGCGGCTCGCTGTTCATCAAGACCCACCCCGAGTCCGATCATCTCTACGTGGACACCGCCCTGAACCCCAGCGAGCCCGTCAGCCAGTCGGTGGCGGTGTTCGACCTCGGCAATCTGGACAAGGGGTTCCGGACCCTGCCCATCGCCGAGTGGGCGGGCCTCACGGAGGGCCCGCGGCGGGTAGTCCAGCCCGAGTTCAACGTGGCAGGCGACGAGGTCTGGTTCTCGGTGTGGAACGGCAAGGATCAGGAGTCCGCCCTGGTGGTCGTGGACGACAACACCCTGAAGCTGAAGAAGGTGATCAAGGACGAGCGCCTGATCACCCCGACG
>JASFUT010000151.1:0-7702 GCA_050050175.1 Chromatiales bacterium | reverse complement strand
CCGGGACGCCCTGGCGCGCCGCCTTGAGGTACCAGAACGCTGCCCGCCCGTCGTCCGCGGAGACCCCCTGCCCGGTCCGGAAGGCGTACCCGAGGTAGAGCTGGGCGCGGGCGTCACCGCCCTCCGCCAGGGACCGCCAGATGCGCACCGCCTCCGCCCGCCGCCCGAGGTCCCAGGCGGAGACCCCGGCGTCGACACCGTCGCCCCGGGCTTCCGGCGCGCCGGACACGGCGGGTGCGGATGCCAGCCATCCGGCCAGAAGACCTGCTGCGGCTCTGATGGTCGACCCCCCGGGGGCAGAGCGTCTGCGCGAAGTGTGAGCCCCGGCACGAGACCGCGGGGCGGATCTTAGGTAGTGTACTGCGTCGCAGTTACTGGCGCTTTCAGAGCCCCCCATAAGTGTCAGGACAAGGCGCAGTGCGCAGGCAATGGCAAGCCCTTGTCAAGCGCTGCAACGCCGTCATGGCACTTATGGGGGGCTCCCGACGGGCGAGCCACTGAGCGGCCATCCGCGTTGTTGCGCCCTCTTGAGGCAGAATGGCTGCCCCTGCGAGGGCGCGCCTGGCGGCTAACCGCTCAGTGACTCGCTGAACGTGCCATTAACTGCGACGCAGTACACTAGGTTAGACGATTGATCCGATCCGGAGCCCCGACCGACACCCATGGGTCCGTGCCTGCCTGAGCGCCTGTCGGCGCACCTGCGTATTGCCTGCGCCGTCTTTCTGCTGACCGCCCACCCGTCCGGCCGCACCGCCGAGGAGATCCGACTGGCCCCCGAGCCGATGGCCGTGCTGGTGGAGCACCTGCGGAGCGAGGACCCCGCGGCCAGTGTGGACCTGGCATGGATCGCGGTGGCGGAGCTGCTGCGGTCCTACGAGCAGATACTCGATGACGCCGGCCGGCCCGCATCCCGGAACGGGTCCGCCCGTGCCAAGCTCCATCGCTGGAGGGCGGGGACCGCCGGGTTCGTCGCCGAGCTGCGCGAGCGCCTGCGCGCCCTGGAGGCCGGCGCCCGCGTCGAGCTCGAGGTCGGCACCAAGGGGAGCCTGATCGTCGTCCTGGACGGCCGGCCCACCCTGATCACCGGCCCGGACATCGCCCGGGAGCACGAGCTGGAGGGGCGCGTGCTCGACATCTTCTGCCAGGCCCACCGGTGTCCGGTCCTGGAGCAGCCCGACGTACCCGCTCCCCGGCCCACGCAGGTCACCGCGGCGGCGCCGGCCGCGGAGGGGGTGTGGAGCTTCGCCGACCACCGCGCGGTCCGCTACGAGACCCCCGACGGACTGGCGTTCGAGTTCGGCGGATTCGAAGGTCGGGCCCGCAAGCAGGCCGCCTGCGACGACCTGGCGGGCGAGCTCCGCCTGCTGGTGCGGGGTGTGCGCAAGGCGATCCGCGACGGCCATGCGGTGGATTGGGCCAGCCTGCGCCTGGTCGAGCCCCCCATCGGGGAGCAGCCGCGCGTGGTGCTGAACGCCTCGGGGGACTACATCCGCCTGCCTGTCGGCCGCCTCGCCTCCAGTCCCGAGATCTGGCGCGAGGCCCTGCCGTGGCTCCGGGCACGGACCGCGGGACACAGCCGCACCCTGGTGTTCCGCGGCGCCGAGCGGCTGCTGCCCGGGGGAGCCCGGGGCGGCTGATCCACGGCCGCGGAGAGACCGGCGCGCGGGTGGCCGCCTTCGCACGCCCCCCGGAACGGGCGGGCCAAATTGTCGCGGGGGCCGTCAGGCAATAGAATCCGCCCCAGCGGATAGAGGTCCGGGGGCGCCGCACCCGAGCGCCCCTCCATTCACGCACCAGCCGCACACCACATGGATTCCATCCTCATCATCCGCCTGAGCGCCATCGGCGACGTGGTCATGGCCTCGCCGCTGATCGGCGCCATCCGCCGCGCCTATCCGCAGGCGCGGCTCACCTGGCTGGTGCAGCCCGAGGCGGCCGAGCTGCTGAACGCCAACCCTGACCTGGACGAGGTGCTGGTATGGCCGCGGGCCGAATGGCGCCGCCTCTGGGACCGCGGGCAGGTCCTGGAGCTGGCCCGGCGCTTCATCCAGCTGCGCCGGGTGCTGCGACAGCGCCGTTTCGACCTGGCGATCGACGCTCAGGGCCTGATGAAGAGCGGCATCTGGGCCTGGGTGTCGGGTGCGCCGCGCCGCGTCGGCCTCGGATCCCGCGAGGGCAGCGCCCGGCTGATGACCGAGGTGGTGGAGCGGGGTGGCGACCCGCGACGGATTGGCTCCGAGTACCTGTTTCTCGCCGGATATCTGGGGCTGCCGGAGAACGATTTTCGCATGCGAGTGGCGCTCGCGGACGATGACCGCCGTTTCGCGCGCGCCCTGCTCGCCCGCCATCGCGCCCAGGACTCCTATGCAGTGATCTGTCCGTTCACGACCCGACCCCAGAAGCACTGGGTCGAGGAACGCTGGGCGGTGCTGGCGGAGCGGCTGAGCCGGGAGCTGGGACTGGGCGTCGTCATGCTGGGCGGTCCCGGCGACGGCGAGGCGGCGGCCCGGATCGTCCGCGTGCTCCCGAAACGGTCGATCAACGCGGTGGGCCGGACGACGCTGCGGCAGGCCGGCGCATTGATCGAGGGCGCCAGCCTGCTCGTGGGCGTGGACACCGGCCTCAGCCATATGGGCATAGCCTTCGGCACGCCCAGCGTGCTCCTGTTCGGCTCCACCCTGCCCTACGCCGACACCGCCCGCGACGATGCCCGCGTTCTCTACCACCCACTGCCCTGCTCCCCCTGCCGGCGCAGCCCCACCTGCGACGGCGCATATACCTGTATGCGCAGCATCGAGCCGGGCGAGGTGCTCGAGGCCGCCCGGGGCGTGATCGACGCCCACGGGACGCAGGCGTGAAGGTGCTCCACGTCGAGGCTGGAAGACACCTCTACGGCGGCGCCCGCCAGGTGCTCTACCTCATCGCCGGACTCGAGGCCCGGGGCGTGGAGAGCCTGCTGGTGTGCCCGCCCGGCAGCGCCATCGCCGCGGCGGCCCGGGCGGAGGGCGCCCGGGTCGAGGAGCTCCCCATGCGGGGGGAGGCGGACATTCCGCTGATTCCCCGGCTGCTGAGGTTGATCCGGCGGGAGCGCCCCTCGCTCGTCCATCTGCACGGCCGCCGCGGGGCCGATGTCCTGGGGGGCCTCGCCGCCCGACTGGCAGGTCTTCCCTGCGTGCTGTCGCGCCGTGTCGACAACCCCGAGCCCCGCTGGCTGGCCCGGCCGAAGTACGCGCTCTATGCCCGGGTGATCGCCATATCCGAGGGCATACGCCGCGTCCTGCTTCAGGAAGGCGTGCCGCCCGGGCACGTCGTCCGCGTCAGCTCGGCCGTGGACGCCGGGGCCTTCGACCGCCCCTGCGACCGCGACTGGCTGCAGAGCGCGCTCGGCGCCGACGGCCGGCGGCCGCTCGCGGGCATGATCGCCCAGCTCATTCCCCGCAAGGGCCACGATGTGCTGCTCGAGGCACTGCCGAGGGTGCTGGAGCGCAGCCCGGATCTGCTGGTGGTGCTGCTCGGAAAGGGCCCCCGGGAGCAGGAGATCGCCGCCGAGATCCGCCGACGCGGCCTCGGCGGCAACGTCCGCCTGCTGGGCTTCCGGGAGGACCTGGATCGCCTGCTGTGCTGCCTGGACCTGGTGGTGCATCCGGCGCTGATGGAGGGACTGGGGGTGTCCCTGCTGCAGGCTGCGGCCGCCGGGGTGCCGCTGGTGGCGAGCCGCGCGGGGGGCCTGCCGGAAGCGGTCCGGGACGGTGAGAACGGGCTGCTCGTTCCACCGGGCGACCCGGCCGCTCTGGCCGCGGCGATGGGGCGTCTCCTCGCCGACCCCGACCTGCGCAGGCGCATGGGAGAGGCCGGACGGGCGCTGGTGCGCCGCGAGTTCTCGCTGGATGCCATGGTGGAAGGCAACCTGGCGGTATACAGATCGCTGGCATGATCTCGAGCGTGCAGGTCATCGGCAGCAAGACCTACGGCGGCGCCGAGCGCTGGCTGCTGCGCTTCAGCCGCGCGCTCGCCGACCTGGGGCACCCCACCCGCGGCATCATCCGGGCCGGAAGCATGCTCGAATCGGCGGACTGGGGCGGTGTGCCGTTTACCGCCCTTCCCCTGCGCACCGTCTGGGACCCCTTCTCCCGCCGTGAGATGGCCCGGGAGATCCGTCGTATAGGCCCCGACCTGGTCCAGACCTACATGGGGCGCGCCACCCGCAACACCCGGCCCGGAAGATCCGGCCCGGTGCACCTTGCCCGGCTCGGCGGCTACTACAAGCTCGACGGCTACCGCCACGCCGACGCCTGGGTCGGGAACACCCGGGGCATCTGTGACTATCTACTGCAGAACGGCTTCCCGGCGGAGAGGGTCTTTCACATCTACAACTTCCTGGAGCCGCCCGCCGCCATTCCGGACGAGCGCGTCCGAGCACTGCGCTCCGCCCTGAATGTCGCGCCGGACGCCTGGGTTCTGCTCACCGTGGGCAGGCTGGTGCCCTTCAAGGGGCACCGCTACCTCCTCGAGGCATTGGCGCGGCTTCCAAAGCAGATCGGGGGGCGTCCCCTGACGCTGGTCGTGCTCGGCGACGGGCCCCTGCGGGACGACCTGCGCCGCCAGGCCCGGCAGTCCGGCATCGAGGGTCGGGTCCTCTGGGAGGGCTGGCAGACGGACACCGGCCCCTATTACGGGATGGCCGATCTGGTGGTGTTCCCTTCCCTGGAGCGCGAGCCGTTCGGGAACGTCGTCCTCGAGGCATGGGCCCACGGCAAGCCCCTGGTCACGACCCTGTTCCGGGGTGCCCTGGAGTTCGTGCACCACGGCGAGGATGCCTGGCAGGCGGCGTGCGCCGACGCCGAGGCCCTGGCCTCGGGAATCCGCCAGGTGCTGCAGGACCCATCCCTCGCCCGCTCCCTGGCGGACGCGGGGCTCGCGCGGGTTCGCCGTGATTTCGGCCGCGATCCCGTCATGCGGCGCTACATCGACCTCTATGGATGGTTGATCGAGCATCGGCGACCCTGACGCGCCCCGGTCCGGGGCCGCCGGGCGCGGCGCCGGCAATGCCAGCGTCCAGGCCCCCGAGGGATCAGGCTTCCCCGTGAGACCGGCTTCTGCGTTAAGATGGCGCCGGCCCGCGCTTCCGCAACACCGATTTCATCCGCCGCGCCGCCAGTGGGCCTCACCGGCTCCAGGGCCGACGAGAGCTGAGGCCGCGGGGGGCGGAGACCGATCCACCGATGCGACCCGGCACGGCGCCCGCAGGCAACGCCCTGGCCGGGGAGCCCGACGCCTCGGCACGGCCCCCGGCCGATCAATCACCCAGGACAAGACCCATGCAGAATTCCGATCTCTCCCGCGACCTCGTCCGCATCGTCCAGGCGCGCCACCACGACCCCTTCTCGATCCTCGGACGCCACACCCGCGACGGCAAGACGGTGATCCGGGCGCATATACCCCACGCCGAGACGGTTACGGTGGCGGAGGGCAACCTGGCCATGCGGCGTCTCGGCAAGACCGGACTCTTCGAGTGGACGGGCGACGGCGCAGGGCTGCCCGAGCACTACCGGCTGATCTGGCGCGACGACGGCCACCGGGAGCACATCGCCCACGATCCCTACAGCTATGCCCCCCAGCTCGACGGGGCGGACATGGCGGCGTTCTCCGAGGGCCGGACCTGGCACGCCCATCGACTGCTCGGCTCCCGGGTCCATGAGGTCGCGGGGGTCGCCGGCGTGCTGTTCGCGGTGTGGGCGCCGAACGCGGAGCGGGTCAGCGTGGTGGGAGACTTCAACCGCTGGGACGGGCGAAGCCACCCCATGCGGGTACATCCCGGCGCGGGGGTGTGGGAGCTGTTCATCCCCGACATGGAGCCCGGCGTGCTGTACAAGTTCGAGATCCGCAGCGGCGTCGACGGATCCATCCACCTCAAGACCGACCCCTACGGTCGACGCTTCGAGATGCGTCCCAAGACCGCCTCCATCGTCGAGCCGCCCACGGCGTTCCCCTGGGGCGATGCCGAGTGGATGGAGCGGCGCCGCAGCCACGACTGGCTGCACGCGCCCATGTCCGTCTTCGAGGTGCACCTCGGCTCCTGGCATCGGGGTCCCGAGGGCGAGATGCTGAACTATCGCGACCTGGCCCACGGCCTGGTGGACTATGCCAGCGAAATGGGCTTCAGCCATATCGAGCTGCTGCCGGTCACCGAGCACCCCTACGACCTCTCCTGGGGCTACCAGAGCACCGGGTACTTCGCGCCCACCAGCCGCTTCGGAAGTCCGGACGACTTCCGCTATTTCGTCGACCTCTGCCACCGCAACGGCATCGGCGTGATCCTGGACTGGGTGCCGGCCCACTTTCCCAAGGACGCCCACGGGCTCGCCCGCTTCGACGGCACCGCGCTCTACGAGCACGAGGACCCGCGCCGCGGCGAGCATCTGGACTGGTCCACCCTGATCTACAACTACGGGCGCCACGAGGTGAAGAGCTTCCTCATGTCGAGCGCCATGTACTGGCTCGAGGAGCTCCACGTCGACGGCCTGCGGGTGGACGCCGTCGCGTCCATGCTCTACCTGGACTACTCACGCACGGAGTGGATCCCCAACCAGTACGGCGGCAACGAGAACCTCGAGGCAATTGACTTCCTGCGCCATCTGAACCAAGTCACCCACCAGGAGTGCCCCGGCGTGCTCATCATGGCCGAGGAATCCACGTCCTGGCCCCAGGTGAGCCGTCCCACCTACCTGGGAGGCCTGGGCTTCGACCTGAAGTGGAACATGGGGTGGATGAACGACACCCTGGCGTACATGGCGCAGGACCCCATTCACCGGCGCTATCACCACGACATGCTCACCTTCAGCATGCTCTACTCCTTCACGGAGAACTTCCTGCTGCCCCTGTCCCACGACGAGGTGGTGCACGGCAAGCAGTCCCTGCTCAACAAGATGCCGGGCGACGAATGGCAGCGCTTCGCCAATCTGCGCCTGCTCTACACCTACATGTTCACCCACCCGGGCAAGAAGCTGCTGTTCATGGGCTCCGACTTCGCCCAGGGCATGGAGTGGAACAGCGAGCAGACCCTGGACTGGTACGTCCTCGACTACCCCCTGCATCGCGGCATGCGCCAGGCGGTCAAGGACCTCAACCACCTCTACCACCACACGCCGGCCCTGTATGCACACGAGTTCGAATGGACCGGCTTCGACTGGATCGACTGCCACGACTCGGACCAGTCCACGCTCAGCTATGTGCGCAAGTCCGACGACGAGTTCATGGTGGTGGTGCTGAACTTCACGCCGGTGCCGCGGCACGGATACCGCATCGGGGTGCCGGCCGGAGGCGGCTACCGGGAGGTGTTCAATTCGGACTCGGAGTACTACGCGGGAAGTAATCTGGGCAACGGGCCCCATCCGCTGCACGCCGAGGACCTCCCCTGGATGGGCCGACCCTACTCCCTGGCCGTGACGCTGCCCCCGCTGGCGGGAATCGTGCTGAAGCCCGATGCGCGCTGGCCCGGATAGGAGCGCCCGGGCCGCGACCGCCCGGACACCCCCCAAGTGTACTGCGTCGCAGTTACTGGCGCTTTCAGAGCCGCCCATAAGTGTCAGGATAAGGCGCAGTGCGCAGGCAATGGCAAGCCCTTGTCAAGCGCTGCAACGCCGTCATGGCACTTATGGGGGGCTCCCGACGGGCGAGCCACTGAGCGGCCATCCGCGTTGTT
>JASFUT010000150.1:0-7748 GCA_050050175.1 Chromatiales bacterium | reverse complement strand
GCATGGGCAACGAGGGCGACCTGCGCACGGGCGGCGCCCAGTGGATGCGTGCCGCAAGCGGTGTAATCCACTCGGAGATGCCCCGCCAGTCGGATGGGCTGATGCGCGGGTTTCAGCTCTGGATCAATCTTCCGGCGGCGGAGAAGATGGGCGACCCGGCCTATCAGGAGCTCTCCCCGGAGGCGATTCCCGAGGTGCAACGGGATGGGGCGGCGGTTCGGGTGCTCGCCGGCGCGTTCGGGGATGTCCGCGGCCCCATCGACGACCCCGGCACCGGCCTTCAGTATCTGGACGTGGACCTACGGCCCGGTTGGGCGTTCCGGCACGCGCTGGACGAGGAGCTGACGGCCTTCGTCAACGTCTTCGAGGGTGACGCGCAGGTGGCCGGACAGCCGCTGCCGCTCCATCACCTCGGCGTCCTCGGCGGGGGCGACGGCGTGGAGGTGGAGGCCGGGGCAGACGGGACCCGGTTCATCCTGGTCGCCGGGCGCCCGCTGAAGGAGCCCATCGTCCAGCACGGGCCCTTCGTGATGAATACCCGTGAGGAGATCGAGCAGGCGCTCACCGACTATCGGGACGGCACGCTGGTGCGCCGCCGGGCCGCGGTCACGGCGGCCTGAGCGGCGGGGTCCAGCCCCCTCAGCCTCCGGGGTGCCAGTGCGCATAGACCGCCTCGGCAGCGCGGGGCAGCATGGCGCAGAGCTCGTCGTAGTGCGCGTCGCGGAACTGCCGCTCGTCGGTGCTCTGGGGGCGGGTGATCAGAAAGACGGGCTCGAGCAGCGCCGCGACCCGTCCCGGCGTCGGCTGGCCCCAGAGCGCCATGGCCGAGATGTAGCCCTGGCACCACTCCTCCGCCCGATAGGCCAGGCTGCCGTCGCTGCGCTGCACGAACTCGAGGATGGGGCTGAACCCCCCCTTCCTCGGAATACTGCACTCGATGGACTGGTGCAGGCGCTGGATCAGACCCAGCACGTCCTTGACCTCGTCGCTGTCGTCGAACACCGGTTCGTCGAAGATCACACGCATCCACTCGTCCGGCTCGAGCGCCTCCGGAGCGCTCACGACGGCTGTCAGGAAGCCGTGGGCCCGGCTGAGACTCATGGAGCCCTCGCCGCAGGCGTTCGACTTCAGGAAGTCCTCCAGGCGCAAGAGCTCCTGCTGGGTCAGGCCGTGAGGGCGGTCGGCATGTTCCATGGACGTGGTGCGGCGCGTGCGGCTGACCGCGCCATGGTACCTGAATCGCCCGCCGCGTGGAGTCCCGGTGGGGTGCGGCAGAAGGGCAACGGCGGCGCCGGCCGGTTTCAGGCGGCCGGCGGGGTTCCTGTGGGAGCCGCCCTTCAGGCCGGCAGCTACGCGCACGGGGGCCCGGGCGATGCGCAGCTGTTACCGACCCCGCCATGGGACCGGCTCTCAGCCTCGAGCTACGGCCCGATGGCCGCCTCGCCGAGCAGGCGCCGGGCGTTGGCCGTGGTCGCCTCGCGGACGCGGTCCTCGGAGACGCCGTGCAGCTCGGCGATCAGCCTCACCGAATGGGTCAGATTGGCGGGCTCGTTTCGGACTCCGGCCTCGGGCCCGAGCACCGGGCTGTCGGACTCCAGCACCAGGGCGTCCAGGGGCAGGCGCCGCACCAGCTTCTGCTTCTGCGCGGAGCGCACCACCGAGGGGGGCACCGAGAACACATAGCCGTGGGTGTCCACGGCGCGCACCGCGTGGCTGGCCTTTCCGTCGAAGGCGTGCATGAGCACCCGCTGTGTGCCGCAGGCGGCGAGCAGGTCTATGGTGTAGCGCCCCGCGGAGCGCGAATGCACGTTGAGCGCCAGGTCGAGCTCCCGGGCCAGGGCCGCCATGCGCTCCAGGCAGGCCCGCTGGTCCGCCCGGCGGCCGTCCTCCCGCGTGCACCAGTAGTCCAGACCCACCTCGCCGATGCAGGCGAGCGCCGCACGGTGCTCGCGGGCGAGGGCCTCCACGGCGGCGATATCCGCCTCCGAGGGCGGCTCGCGGTCGTCGGCGAAGCGGTCCGGATGCAGGCCCAGGCAGGGGGCCAGGGCCGCAGGATGGCGTTCGCAGACCTCCAGGGTGCGGCGGTCGTCCGCGGCGTCCTCACCCACTACCAGGATCCGCTCCACACCGGCCTCGCGGGCCCGGACGATCACCTGCCCGCGGTCTGCGTCGAACTCCGTGGAGCCCAGGTGAGAGTGGCAGTCGATCACCGGGCGCGCTCCCCGATCATGCCGAGCACCCGCTCCGCGATTTTGCCCCGGGCGACGCCGCCGTCCGCCCCGGCGGCGCGGGCGGCCTTGAACGCCCCTGCGTCCACGTGCGGGCCGAAGGCGAGGATCCGGGCCTCGGGGCAGCGCGTGCGCAGGTCGCGGATCCGCTCCGGGGCGTCCTCCAGGTTGAGGTCGACGCAGATGAGGTCCGGGGTCCGCGCGCCCGGGGCGGCCGTCACGTCGGCGCCGGCCCTGCGCCAGGTCCCTTCGAGCTGCGATCGGGTGATGAGATTGTGCGATACCAGCAGGATTTCCATGGGCGTCAGCGGGCAGTCGCGGGGAGGACCGGCCGACGCCCTCCGGGCGGGGGCCGGGTCCGGGGCGGGCGGCTTCCGGCCTCAGCTCAGACGGAGCACCGTCTCGGCGTCGGCGACCTCCCGCAAGTTGATCGAAGCGGGGCACTGCCGCATGCGTCCGACGACGTAGTCCACGTCGGCGTCGGACGGCTCGCCGGAGCGCACCCGCGCGTCGAAGCCCAGGTGGAGCCTGCTCATTGTCCAGTCATCCCCCGCGGTCACGTGTATGTGCCCCTGCGCCGAGTCGAGCGCGATGCCCCGCTCGGCGCAGTTGGTGCGCATGTACAGGTGCTGGCAGGTGAAGATCGCGTAGACGAAGACCTGGAAGCCGGGGGAGCCCAGGCCCAGGTCCAGAGGCTTCCACTCGTCCTTCTCCAGGTGCTCCACCCGGAGGTCGGTAACGGCGTTCTTGGGCTCCTCGTAGCGGCACGACAGCCGCATCCGGAAGTGTCGCTCGGTCATGGGATGCTCGTTCGCTCCGGAGGCCTGCCTGCACCAGAGCCTAGTGTATCAATGGGGCCGTACGGGCAGGGGCGGCGCCCCTGCCTTTTCGGGACGGCTCAGAGACCGACCTTCTGCTTGATCGCGTCGACCACGTCCTCGCTGGAGGTGGTGGAGACGCTCAGCAGCAGCCCTTCCTTGTCGTAGAAGCTCACCAGCGGTGCGGTCTTCTCGTTGTAGACGTCGAGGCGGTTGGAGATGGCCTCCTCGGTCTCGTCGTCGCGCTGCACGACCTTGCCGCCGCATTTGTCGCAAACGCCCTCGACCTTGGGCGGCATGCTCTTGATGTTGTAGATGGCGCCGCAGTCCACGCAGGTGCGCCGGGTGGTCAGCCGGTCCAGGATCACGTCGCGGGGTACATCGATATTCACCGCGGCGTCCAGCTCGATGCCCAGCTTCGCCAGCAGCCCCTTCAGCGCCTCGGCCTGGGGGATGGTGCGGGGGAAGCCGTCGAGCAGGAAGCCCTGCTGGCAGTCGGGCTCCTGAAGGCGCTGCTCCATGATCCCCATGATGAGATCGTCCGGCACCAGGTCGCCCGCCTTCATGTAGGCCTGCGCCTGCTTGCCAAGCTCGCTGCCTTCCTGGACGGCGCCGCGCAGGATGTCGCCGGTAGAGATCTGGACGGAGCCGTCCAGGTTGGTCAGCTGCTTCGCAACGGTGCCTTTGCCCGCCCCGGGGGCGCCCAGCAGAATCAGTCGCATCGATAGCTCCTTGGTCAGAGAGACATGAAGAGGGTTGAAGGTCGTTGTGGGGGCGCGGCAAGCCTGTCCGTCGCCCGCAGGACAGCCGCGTATTGTGCGTTCCCGGGGTACGGGAAATCAAGGGCGGGGCGCGGGGCGGTGGTTCGCGGGCCCTACCAGGATTCGCCGAAAGGCCGCAGATCCAGCTCGAAGGTCCAGGCGGTGCGCGGCTGGCGGGTCAGAAAGAGCACCGACTCGGCGATGGCGTCCGGCTGCGCGAAGAAGGCGTCCGGCCTGTCCGGGAGCATGCGGCGCGAGGCGGGCATGTCCACCACCGCGTCGATCACCGCATAGGCGACGTGAATGCCCTCGGGACCGAGCTGGCGGGCCAGAGACTGGGCGGTGCTGCGCTGGGCCGCCTTCGCTGCGCCGAAGGCCAGGAACCCCGCCGCACCCTTCCACGAGGCCGTTGCGCCGATGACCACGATGCTCCCGCGTCCCAGTCGGCGCATGCCGCCCACCACCTCCTTGACGGCGAGCACCAGGCCTAAGGCGTTGACCCGCCAGGCGCGCTCGAAGGCATCCGGGGTGGTGCCGTCCAGATCGGCGAATTCCCGCGTGGAGGCGTTGTGGATCAGCACCTCTGGCGGGCCCAGCTCAGCGCGGATGCGCGCGAAGGTCGCGGCGACCTGCCCGGGGTCGCTGGCGTCGCAGGGGTAGCCGCGGCTCCCGGTGATCGCCGCCTCCAGACCAGCCAGTGTCTCCGGGGACCGGGCGAGCAGGGCGGTGCGGTAGCCCGCGCGGGAGAACCGTCGTGCGAAGGCCGCGCCGTTTCCCGGACCGGCGCCGACGATCACGCAGACGGGCTCGCTCATCGCCGGAACGCCTTCAGCCTGGGCATGCCGGTCGGTCAGCGGTCGGCTTCGACCGGGAGGTCGCGCCGCCACCAGGCCAGCATCCCGCCCTCGAGCTGGACGGCGTCGTCGCGCCCCCGGGCCTGGAGGAGGCGCACGGCCGGGATGCTGCGGTGGGCACTCAGGCAGATGGTCACCACCGGGCGCCGGGGGTCCAGATCGAGGCCGGGCAGCCGCCGGCGCAGCTCGGCGACGGGCACGTTGACCGCACCCGGAATGCGGCTTCGGCGCCACTCGGTGCGCGTGCGCACGTCGAGTATCTGCGGCGGATTCGCGCTCCCCCGGGCCTCCTCCAGCGCCTGTGCGGAGATCTCGGGCACGCGGCCGAAGGGCACCCACCAGAGCCGGCGCTTCAAACGATCGGCCAGCGGCATGGCAGTCTCCAGAGGACAATCAGGGTGAACGCTACACCCGGCGCATCGGCGTTGCAAAGCGTCGAGAGCGGGCACGGTTCCACAGCGGTCGGCGAGGCCGCAGGCGGGATCGAGCCGGCCCGGCGGGCAGGTCTCCTTCCGACCGCCGGGGAGCGCGGGCGTGCCGCCGGACCGCGCGCAACCGGGCGCCTCCTCCCTGCGGGAGGGGCACGCCGGAACGCCCCTCTCAGGGCGTGGCTCTGTCGCGGTGCACCAGCCAGAACCCGGCGAGGATGAGCAGCCCGCCGGCGAAGTGGAAGGCGTGGAGCCGCTCGCGCAGGAAGACCACGGCCAGCAGGGCCGCGAACAGCGGCAACAGGGTCAGGAACACCCCGGCGCGGTGGGCGCCGATCAGCTCGATGCCCCGCACCCAGAAGAGATAGGCGAGGATCGAGGCGAATGCCGCGGCGTAGAGCACGCTGCCGGCCACCGCCGGCGTGAGCCCGGGCGCACCCTTCACGGACCACTCCCAGAGGTAGAGCGGCGCGAGGGTGACGACGCCGATCAGGAACACCACCGTCAGGTAGCTCAGGGGGTGGGTGTCGGGGCGGCGTCGAAGCAGCACCGAGTGGTAGGAGTAGAGAAACACGGCGAGAAGCATCCAGAGGTCGCCGGACACGAAATCCAGCCGGGTCAGGGTGGACCAGCTGCCCCGGGCGATGACCACAAGGGCGCCCAGGGTGCCGAGCAGGATTCCGCCGGCGGCCCGGGCGCTGATCCGGTCGCCGTACACGAGCAGGCCGATCCCGGCGATCATGGTCGGCGTCAACGTCTGGATCAGTGCGATGTTGGTGGCCCCGGTGGTGTGTGCGGCATGATAGAGCAGGGTATTGAAGCTGGTGATGCCCAGCAGTCCGAGGATGAGAAGGATCCGCCAGCCACGCCTGATACGCACCCAGTCGCGGCGCAGCAGCGGCAGGGTGAACGGCAGCAGGAGGGCGGCGGCCAGGGTCCAGCGCCAGAAGGCGAATGTGACCGGGGGGAGGTCCTCGCGCATGGCCCGGCCGATCACGGCGTTGCCGGCCCAGAACAGCGGGGTGAGCGTCAGCATCAGGTAGGCCGCGCCGCGCGGGCCGGGGGTCGGGAGCAGGATTCTCAACGCTGGGTCCAGTGGCCGTCCGCGATCGTGGGCTGTGGCTCGCGCTCAACGTGCACTCCTGCACATGCCGGGCGCGCCGCGGGCAGGGCTGGGAGCGGCGAGCATCAGTCCTCGTGGGCGAAGCCCTTGATGATATAGCCTCCGGACTTCTCGTCGTGCTCGAGATCCAGGAGCTTTCGCTTTCCGGCCTCCTCCAGGAGCCTTCCGAAGGTCTTGAACCCGTGATAGGACTCGTTGAAGCCCGGCTTTCGGCGCTTGAGCGCCTGCTTGACCATGGAGCCCCAGACCTTCTCCTCCTCGCCGCGCTCCTCGAACAGGTCTTCCACCGTCGAGAGCACCAGGTCCAGGGCCTCCTGCTGCTTCTCCTCCTCGGCCTGGGCGGGGGTCTTCTTGGCGGACTTCTTGGTCGCCTTCTTCTTGGTCCGGCGCTGCTTCTCGCTCTCGCGCACCAGGTCGTCGTAGAAGATGAACTCGTCGCAGTTGGCGATCAGCAGGTCCGAGGTGGACTGCTTCACGCCCACCCCGATGACGATCTTGTTGTTCTCCCGCAGCTTGCTGACCAGCGGCGAGAAGTCGGAGTCGCCGCTGACCACCACGAAGGTGTCCACGTGGGACTTGGTGTAGCACAGGTCGAGCGCATCCACGACCATGCGGATGTCGGCCGAGTTCTTGCCCGTCTGGCGCACGTGGGGGATCTCGATCAGCTCGAAGGCGGCCTCGTGCATCGCTGCCTTGAACTCCTTGTAGCGGTCCCAGTCGCAATACGCCTTCTTGACCACGATGTTGCCCTTGAGCAGCAGGCGCTCGAGCACTTTCTGGATGTTGAATGCGGCGTAGCGGGCGTCGCGCACGCCCAGGGCCACGTTCTCGAAGTCGCAGAACACGGCCATGTTCTGGGTGTTGGGCTTTCCGCTCATGTGTCTCCCCGCTTGCGTTATGCTGTGGGCCCGGCCGGTCGGCGGCTTTCCGGATGCCCCCTCTGTCTTCTCTGGGCGGATTGTCGCAGAAATCGCCGCGGCCCGGTGGGGGGTTCCGCCGCCGTGGCGGAGCCGGGAGACGGGGGTGCCTGATGACCCGGAGCGTGCTGCGCGAGAAGCTGAACCGGGAGACGGCCCGGATCGGCTGGCCCGAGCTCGAGCGGCACTTCGCGCGAGGGGTGGTCCTGGTGGTGTCGCCGGCTCTGGACCTTGTCGACGTGGCCGCAGCCGTCGCCGAAGACGACGCGCAGGCGGTGCGCGGGTGGACGGACAGCGGTGCGCTGATCCGGGCGACGGACGAGCACGCCCGGGTCTGGGTGGATCTGGGACCGCAGGCCCCGCTCTGGGCCGTGGTCGTGGCGCCCTGGGTGCTGGTCCAGGAGGCCGCGGGCGCTCAGGGGGCGGCCCGACCGGGCGGTTGAAGGAAGGACCGCCAGCCGCGCGCCGTTCGCGCTCAACGAGCGCTCCGCGCTCGTAGTCCGCTGAAGATCGGCCGCCAGCCGCGCATGATGGCCTGCAGGCAAGGCTACGTGGACGCACCGCCGCGGGGGCACCGGGCAGACGATCCTTACCGGCCTTCCTGCTCCGCCTTGCCGGC
>JASFUT010000149.1:0-7797 GCA_050050175.1 Chromatiales bacterium | reverse complement strand
ACCCGCCGAACGGGGCTGAGACCGAGCTCCCGACGCAGGGTGTTGAGCTTGCGGGCCAGCACCGCGTCAGACATGGCGCCATATGCGAACCGGCGGACCGCCCGCCGGACATCATGCACCCAGCCGCGTCCCAGCAGCAGCGTGCCCAGGGGCTCCGGCTGCATATGGACGGTCACGAGCTTGATGTCGAGAAGCTCCCGGGCGATCCGGGCCCCCAACATCCAACCGAGAGCGATCACCACGGTCTCACCCCGAGCCGCATGGTCGCGTACCAGCCGCTCGACAGGGAGCACCGTCTCCAGCACGTGGCCGGTCCATAGCTTGACCCCCTTCAGACCGCTCCAGTCGCGCTGAATCAGGTTTCGATATTCATCGGCTGAGTACAACGGTTGAAAATCGACACCGACCTGCTCGGCGAACTGACCGTAGTAGCCGTTGCCGAAGAGCGTGACCTGGTGACCTCGGTCCCGCAGCTCCCGTCCCAGGCCGACAAAAGGCAGAAGATCGCCGAGGCTGCCGGTGGAAAAGATCAGGACCTTCATCTCAGGAAGGCTCCGGCAGAGAGGTGGAGCACCCGGGCGGCCTCGTCAACCGCGTGCGGCCCGCGGCTCCGCCCTCGCCTTCTCAAAGCCGCACTTCAAGCCGGTGACGCCGAAGCGGCCCCAGCTCCGCCGGCCCGAGCCCCGCAGCATGGCGCCGGAGACGCATTTCGCCTGCGTGTCCGCCCCCTCCGCGTAGGGATCGGAACTCGCTTTCGGCCGCCCCAGGCTGAGAGAAGATGGGCGCACCGCCAGCCGCCCGTCGCGAGGCTTTGGCATAACCGCGGCTGCACAACAGCACTCTGACTACCTCCCCTAGTCCGCTCCAATCAGGGCCGGGGCAGGTTCGCGATACGCCCGACGCTCGGTGTTGCCATCTCACGGGGGGTGTGCGACGGCCTCGCACAGCGAAGCGGCATCGTTGTAGGCGTTCTTGTCCCCGTGCAGATACGGCTTGACGAACTTGGGGTTGATCAGGCTCGCCCTGTGGCTCCAGGGCCGGGAGCTGCCGAGCCCAAGAGCGAGCACCGCCGCAGGCCTCGATACCGATCAAGCATAGGCCGCGGTTAGTAAAGTACTCCAGCACCTTGGCACGCTCGAGATGCCTCTTCAGCACCTGCCTACCCCGCGCGTCGGCGCCAACCAGATGACAAACGTTCTTTGCGATGCCCAGGCCGATGGTCGCAAAGTTCATCGTGGACCCTTCCATTTCAGGTCGATGGAAGCATCACTCCCCACCGTGGCTCATCAGAAGCCGCTTCGGAAGCGGGACGGGACCATTTCATCTCTCCCGGCGGGACGGAGTGTGGGACCCGGTTCCCGGCGGGCGCTCCGCGTCCACGGCCTAGGCCGGGGCGGGCTCGCGGTCGACCCGGAACAGCAGGGCGTAGAGCACGGGCACGACACCGAGGGTGAGCAGCGTGGAGAACAGGAGCCCCCCCATGATCGCGATGGCCATGGGCTCCCACATGGCGCCGCCGCCGAGATACAGCGGCATCAGGCCGAGGACGGTCGTAGCGGTGGTCAGCAGGATCGGGCGCATGCGCTTCTGCGCCGCGCCGATGATCGCCTCCCGCGGGGGCAGCCCCGCCTCGTCAATCTCCAGCTTGATGCGCTCCAGCAGGACGATGGCGTTGTTGATGACGATGCCCGCGAGGGAGACCACCCCGAGCAGCGTCATGAAGCCGAAGAAGGAGTCGGCGAGCAGCAGGCCGGCGATGACGCCGATGAGGCTGAGCGGGATGGTCGCCAGCACGATGGCCGCCTTGCGGATGGAGTTGAACTGGGCGACCAGCAGGAGAACGATGATGAATGCAGCCACGGGGAGCTTCTCGGCGATGGAGCGGCTCGCCTTCCCCGAGGTCTCGGCCTCCCCCCCGAGCTCGTATCGGTATCCGCCGCCCCAGCCGGCCCGGGCGCGGTCCAGCCAGGGCTGGAGTTCGTCGTAGACCTCCGCGGCGGTCAACCCCGGGGAGACCTGGGCGCCGACGGTGACGGTGCGCACGCCGTCGCGGCGCAGGACCACAGACGGCTCCCACTGCACGGCGATGTCCGCCACCTGGCGCAGCGGCACGGTGGTGCCGGTCTGCTGGCCGTAGACGGCCAGGGCCTCCAGATCCGCCACCGGATTGCCCCGCGGGGGCTCGGCGCGCATGAGCACGGGGATCACGTCCTCGCCCTCGCGGTACTCGGTGAGCGCCACGCCGCTCAGACCGGCCTGCAGCGACACCGCGATGTCCCGGCTGGTGAGCCCCGCCCGCAGGGCCTTCTGCTGGTCGATCTCGATGGCGATCTTCTTGATCCGCTGGCCCCAGTCGTCGCTGATGCCGGTAACCCCGGCGATCCCGGCGAGCCGCTCCATCACCTGATCCGCGGCCCGGAACAGGCCGTGGCCGTCGCCGGAGATGCGCACCTCCACGGGGTTGTCGATGGCCGGGCCGTTCTCGATGCGCCGGACCCTGGCGTCCAGGTCCGGGAACTCGGCGAAGGCGAAGCGGCGGACCTCGCGCATCAGCCCGCCGATGACCTCGGCGGAGGTCGCGTGCACGATCATCAGCGCGTAGTTCGGCTTGGCCGGCTTCGGGTTGTGGGACAGGATGAACCGCGGCCCCGAGGAACCGACGTAGCTGATCCAATGGGTGACGCCCTCCCGGCCTCCGTCGCTGCGGAGCTCCCCGCCGATGAGGCCCTCGATGCGGGAGACCACAGCCTCCATGGCGTCGAGGGTGGTGCCCGCGGGCATCTCCAGCTCCACCTTGAAGTAAGTGCGGTCGGAGGGCGGGAAGAAGAGGCTGGGCAGGTAGCGGAAGCCGACCAGGGCGACGGCCAGCACGCCCAGAGTGGCCGCCAGCGTGGCGGCTCGGTGGCGCAGCAGAAGTGCCAACAGGGCTCGGTAGCGCCGGTGGAAGGGCGTGTCGAAGTCCTGCTTCTGTGTCTTCACGCGCAGGAAGCGCACGCACAGCCAGGGGATGACCGTCAGGGCGAGGACCCAGGAAGACAACAGGGTTATGGTCACCACCTTGAACAGGGACGCGGTGAACTCCCCGACGTTGGATTCCGCCAGGTAGATCGGCAGGAAGGCCGCGGCGGTGGTGAGCGAGGCGGTGAGCAGGGACACGCGCAGCTCCGCGGCGGAATCGAGCGCGGCGCGGGTGCGTGACTTGCCGGCTGCCATCTGGACCATGATGCTCTCCGACATGACGATGCCGTTGTCCACCAGCATGCCGAGGGCGATGATCAGAGCGGCGAGAGAGATCTGGTCCAGGCCGATCTCGAAGGCGGACATGACGATGAGCGCCAGGAGCATGGCCAGGGGGATCAGCGCGGAGACGATGATCCCGGTGCGCAGTCCCAGGGACAGCAGCATGACGGCGGTCACCACCGCCACCGCCTGGACCAGGCTGACGACGAAGTCGTTGACCTTGTCCTCCACCTCCCGCGGGGAGAAGGCCGCGAGCTCGAGCTCGATGCCGTGGGGCATCTCCGCCAGAAGGGCGGACACCCGCTCCCGGACCTGCGCCCCCAGCTCGATGTTGTTGCCGCCCTCGCGCATGGAGACGGCGAGTGCCAGGGCCGGGGCGCCCGTGGCGCGGACCCGGCTGCTCGGAGGGTCAACGTAGCCGCGGTGGACGCGGGCGATGTCCGCCAGATAGAACACCCGGTCGCTGCCGGGGACGTTCAGGATGGTCCGGCCGATGTCGGCCACCGTCTCGAAGCTTCCGCTGGGCTCGAGCTCGATCCGCTCGGCCCCGAGCTCGATGGCGCCGCCCGGGCTGACGATGTTGCGCGCCGCCAGCGCCTCGGCGAGCTGCGAGGAGGAGATGCCCAGCTCGGCGAGACGGGCGTTGCTGTAGTCCACGAACACCCGCTCCTCCTGGGCCCCCAGGATCTCAACCTTGGCCGCGTCCGGCAGCAGGCGGAGCGCGTCCTGCACCCGCTCGGCGTAGCGCTCCAGCTCCGCATAGGAGAAGCCCTCGCCGGTCATCGCGAGCACGATGCCGTAGACGTCGCCGAACTCGTCGTTGACGAAGGGCCCGATGACGCCCTCTGGAAGGTCCCCCTCCGCGTCGTCGATCTTCCGCCGCAGGCCGTCCCAGATCGGACGCATCGCCTTGTAGCTCTCGCCGATGTTGACGTTGACGATGGACACGCCCGTGCGCGACTCGCTCTTGACGAAGTCGAGCTCCGGGATCTCCTTGACCACGTCCTCCAGCCGGGAGGAGATCAGCTCCTCGACCCGCGGGGGGCTGGCGCCCGGGAAATAGGTGACCACCTGGGCGGTGCGGATGATGAAGCCCGGATCGTACGCCCGGGGCATGTTCAGGTAGGTGGCCAGGCCCGCCAGGACCACCGTGACCACCAGCATCAGCGTCAGGCGGTCGTTGTCCAGGGCGATGCGGGTGATGTTCATGGCGCGCCGCCGGGCTCCATCCGCACGCGCAGGCCGTCGCGCATCTTGCTCATCCCCGCGGAGACGACGGACTCGCCGGCGGCCAGACCGCTCATGATCTCGAGCCCGGCGTCGGTAAGCCGGCCCACCTCCACGTCGCGCCGGCGCACCACGCCCTCGCGGTCGTCGACCCGCGCGGCCACGAAGACGTAGCGCCGGCCGCCGTCGTCGAGCACCGCCCGGGCGGGGACGACGGGCGCCGGAGCGTCGCCGTCGTCTTCGGGCACCTTCTCGCCGCGTACCCGCACCGACATCCCGGGCAGGATGTTGTGCCCGCCCGGGTCATCCAGGAGCAGGGTGACCTCGTAGGTCTGGGTCTGCGGGTCCGCCCGGGTGGCCGCCTCCTTGAACCGCAGCGGAAACTCCTTTCCAGGGATGGCATCGAACAGGGCGTAGGCTCTGCGCTGGCGGTCCCGCCGCACGTTGATCATCACGCTCTCGGGAACCGCGATCCGGACCGTCAGCGCCGAGGCGTCGTGGAGGGTGTAGACCGGCTGGCTCGCGGCCACCTCCTCGTAGTTGTCCACGTGCCGCTCGGCCACCCGCCCGGCGAAGGGGGCGGAGAGGACCGTGTACTCCAGGTTCTGCCGCGCGGCGTCCAGATTCGATTTGGCGGTCGCGAACTGGGCCTTGAGCTTGTCGTAGTCCGAGCGCGAGATGTGGCCCTGCCCGACCAGGCCTTCGGCTCGCTCGAGCTCGGCCCCGGCCCGCTCGAACTCGGCGGCGGCGCTGTTCACCTTGATCCGGAAGTCCGTCTGGTCGAGCCGGGCGAGCACCGCACCTTCGGCGACCTCGTCGCCCTCCTTGGCCGACAGGGCCTCGAGCGCGCCGCCGACCCGGAACCCCAGGTCGGCCTTGCGCGCCGCGTCCACCACGCCCGGGAACTCCCGCCACACGCCGCCGTCCCCCACGGTCACCCTGTGGGTGCGTACGGGCCTCAACACCTCTTCCGGCGCCGCCGGATCCTCGGAGGGCGCACAACCGCCGATGGCGAGCAGGGCCCCCAGGGCCAGGCAGCTCAAGCTGGAAAGACCCTGCAACATTCGCAAACCTCAAGAGCATAGGAAAGAGAGACATGGCCGGGCAGGAGGCATCCGAATGATCCTGTACGGACTCCCCGCCCCCCTGCGTCCTGACGGGAGCAAGACTACCATGGTCGGGATGGGGGTGAAGCAGGAGGCGACTGGTTGGAGCTGCGTTGTCGACCACCGATCAGCGCCCCTTCGCCCCGGCAGAAGACCGGGACGAGGGGGACTGGGTCCGGCGCCTTCGTTCGGAGGGCGGAGGCAAAGCCCGGGGCGTGGGATGAGGCCCGCCCGGCCGGTCAGGCCTCAGAGCAGCACCCGCTCCACGCCGCCGCGCCGGACCCGCTCGAGGAAGGCGTCGCGCCAGCCCTCGCCCAGGCGGTGGCGGGCGAGCTCGGTGACGATGAAGTCGGTGTCCACGCCGGTCTCGTCGGTGTAGCGGGACAGGCCCTGCTGGCAGGCGGGGCAGGCGGTGAGCATCTTGACCTCGCCATGCTTGACCTCGTCCCTCCCGGTGAGCTCGCGCACGCCCCTGTGCAGCTCCTCGGCCTTGCGGAAGCGAACCTGGTTGGCGATGTCCGGGCGGCTGGTGCCGAGCGTCCCCGCCTCGCCGCAGCAGCGGTCGGAGAGCAGCACGTCCTGGCCCATCAGGGTGGAGGCGACCCGGGTGGGATTGTGGGTCTTCATGGGGCTGTGGCAGGGGTCGTGGTAGAGGTACTGCACCCCTTCCACGCCCTCCAGGCTGATGCCCTTCTCCATCAGGTACTCGTGGATGTCGAGCAGGCGGCAGCCGGGGAAGATCTGCTCGAACTCGTACTCCAGGAGCTGGTCCATGCAGGTGCCGCAGGACACCACCACGGTGCGGATGTCGAGGTAGTTGAGCGTGTTGGCGACCCGGTGGAAGAGCACCCGGTTCGCCAGGGTGATCTGGCGGCCCCTCTCGGCCTGGCCGGCGGAGGTCTGGGGGTAGCCGCAGCACAGATACCCGGGGGGCAGCACCGTCTGGGCGCCGGTCTCGAACAGCATGGCGACCGTGGCCATGCCCACCTCGCTGAACAGGCGCTCGGAGCCGCAGCCCGGGAAGTAGAATACCGCCTCGGCCTCCTCGGAGCCGCGCTCCGGGTCGCGCAGGATCGGCACGGTCTGGGGGTCCTCCAGACCCAGGGCGGAGCGCAGGGTGTGGCGCGGCACGGGCGCGCGCATGGGGCGGCGCACCAGCTCGATGACCTGCTCGCGGATGCGCGGCTCGCCGGTGGTGTTGGCGGGGCGCTCGGCGCCGCGGCCCAGCACGCCCAGGCGCTTCGCCATCGTGTGCGCGAGGTTGATGCCCTTGAAGCCCCACTCGGCCATGGCCTTGCGCATGAGCCGCACCGTGCGCGGGTCGGTGACGTTGAGGAACCCCATGGCCGCCCAGGCCCCCGGGTTGAAGCGCTTGCGGCCCTGCTCCACCAGCATCTTGCGCATGCGCATGGTGACGTCGCCGAAGTCGATGTCCACCGGGCAGGGGCTCTCGCACTTGTGGCAGACCGTGCAGTGGTCGGCCACGTCGTTCATCTCCTCGAAGTGACGCAGCGACAGCCCACGGCGGGTCTGCTCCTCGTAGAGGAAGGCCTCGATGATCAGCCCGGTGCCCAGGATCTTGTTGCGCGGCGAGTAGAGCAGGTTGGCGCGCGGCACGTGGGTCATGCACACCGGCTTGCACTTGCCGCAGCGCAGGCAGTGACGGATGTCGTCGTTCAGCGCCCCGAGCTCGCTCTCCTCGAGGATGATGGCCTCCTGCTGGACCAGGCGCAGGGAGGGGGTGTAGGCCCGCTCCAGGCCCGCGCCCGGCATGAGCATGCCGCGGTTGAAGCGCCCCTCGGGGTCCACCCGCCCCTTGTACTCGGCGAAGGCCTCGATCTTCTCCGGCTCCAGGTACTGGAGCTTGGTGATGCCGATGCCGTGCTCGCCGGAGATCACCCCGCCGAGGGACTGCGCGAGCGCCATGATCTCGCCCACGACCCGGTCGGCCTCGCGCAGCATGGCGTAGTCCTGGGAGTGGACGGGGATGTTGGTGTGCACGTTGCCGTCGCCGGCGTGCATGTGCAGGGCCACGAACAGGCGGGAGTCGCGGATGCGGGCGTGGACCTCGCGCAGGCGCTCGCGGACCGGGGCCAGATCCTGGCCGTTGAAGATGTCGTTGACGCGGTCGCGGATCTCGCGGCGGTAGGAGATGACGAGGTCCCGGCGCAGGAGCAGGTCGAGCAGGATGTCGCCCTCGCGGATGGCCGCCTTCTCGTCGCCC
>JASFUT010000148.1:0-7905 GCA_050050175.1 Chromatiales bacterium | reverse complement strand
GATTACTGGAGATGTCTGCCAGTGTGACCGGGCCCTTTTCGCTGTGCAGTGCCAGGTCCAGCATCGCCGTTACGGCGTAACGGCCTTTGGTCGAGAGTCTCATGTCGTCATCCCCTTCTCAGTGGAGCCTGTAATACCTATCAAAACAGTCGGAAATAAGAATAGCTGTAACCTAGCTAAACAGTCAAGAACTTTTTGTAGAATTTTTGCACAAGCACACAAACGCCCGGGTAAATAGGGCGCTTCCTCATTAAATTCAGAGAGTTGGGTGTCAGGCGATCTCGGCGGGACTGTCGGCGGTGCGGCCGCGGGGCTCGGCCTCCTGTCTAAATTTGTGCCCCTGGGCTATGCAATAGGACAGCCATTTGGACAGGAACAGATTGGCCTTCCACTTCTGATCGAGGGTCCCGAGACCCGGCGCGCCGCGGATGGGCAGGACTTGCTGCTCCAGGTCGAGCACCTCGGCCTGGGCTGCATCGTGATACATCCGCAGGGTGGCATCGGGGTCCGGATCGCGACCCTCCCGTTGGTCGAAGTAGTAGGTGAGGTGGATGAGGCTGGTATAGGGAGTCTGCTCGATCACCTCCATATGCAGATCCACGTGTCCGGCGACCCGCGAATCGTAGTGTCCTTTCATATGACCCACGGAGGGCGCCAGCCGGATCAGCTGACGGTAGTTCTCCTCGCAGAGCTCCATCAGCGCTCCCACCGTCGGGCGCGCAGCGAGAATGCTGCGCAGACTCCACGGGTAAACCGGCATTCGCATGGCTTTGCTCGGTATCGGCCCTCATCGCAGGGATTGCCGGACGAGGGAGGCATTGTAACATCCGGGGCCCGGCGGAGGGCGAGTCGGATCGCTGAATGCAAAGCCCCGGCCAAAGGCCGGGGCGGAATGTCAAGCCCGCTTCCCGTCTCAGGACGCGGTCTTCTTCGCACGCCGTCTGCGCTTGGGCCGGCCGCGCCTGGCCTGCTTCTTACCGGCCTTCTTCACGTAGTCACGCTCCCAGCGCTCGACGAACTTCGCCACGGCGTCCTCGCGGGCGCGCTCCATCTTCTCCATCTCGGCGCGCTCACGCTCCGCCTCCTTCTCCCTGCCATCCAGCTTGGCCAGCAGCCTTCGGGTCTCCGCCAGGTCGCTGCGCAGGGTCTTGTTGCGCGCCACATGCTCTGCGATCTTGCGCTTGGCGGCGGTGGCGGCATCGCGCCGCTTGTCACGTTCCCGCCGAACCGCTTCCTGAGCGATCTCGAGCTTGCGGCGAAGAGCATCCACAGATACCGGGCGACCGCGTCTGCGCGGTCCGGTTTCGACCACGGCAGCATCTTCCCTCTTCGCGACCGCCTTCTTCTTCGAGGCGCGCTTTTTGACCGGCGCTTTTCTGGTCATCGGCTTCTTCGTTGCCGTCTTCTTGGCGGCTGCCTTTTTGCCTACCTTCTTCTTCGCGGTCTTCTTCCCGGATATTTTCTTAGCGGCTCTTCGCTTCACCACCCGCTTTTTCTTGACAGAAACCTGGGCCGACCCTTCGGGCACGGACTCGTCGATTGCATGCTCAGCCATTTCAAGCCCTCATTTAATCAATTTCTTTCTATTGGCAATGCCGATCTCAGTATAGACCGCAATACTATTTATGCCACTCGGGTGCACCGGCGTTTCAACCTCGAAAGAAAGAGATGTAAATAAGGCTCGCAGTCGCCGCTGGCTCGTCATGACGGTTTGTCCTTGCCGGCGCGCCCGCGATCCGGGCTAGGGCAGAACGCCGGGCGCCCGAGGGCTTTTGGGGAGCAGAGCTCGCCGGGCGGGCCCCGGTGTGCCTCAGGCCTTGGCGGGAATTACCCCGGTCGTCGCCGGGTGTAGGTTGTTATCGCTCGCAAAGAAAAGACCGGCAATGGCCGGCCTTCCCCGGTCAAATGTAAAGGCGCGGCTCAGGAAGTCTTCGCCTGCTCTTCTGCGATCTGCTTGCGCACTTCGTCCATATCCAGCTCGCCGGCCTTCTGGAGCAGATCCCGGAACATACCCTCCGGCAGGGCGCCGGCCTGGCTGAAGATGATGATCTGATCCCGGAAAATCATCAGCGTCGGTATGGACCGGATTTGAAAATGGGCGGCAATCTCCTGCTCCTGCTCGGTGTTCACCTTGGCGAACACCTTGTCCGGATGATCCTCGGACACCTTCTCGTAGACAGGCGCGAAGGAGCGGCAGGGCCCGCACCAGGTCGCCCAGAAATCCACGATGACGAACTCGTTGTCAACGATCGTCTTCTCGAAATCGTCTTTCGTCAGCTCCAATACGGCCACGAGACCCCCCTGTGCTTCGACTGGGTTTAGCGCATGTTACCAGAAGATGGGGACGGAATCCGTGCGGGCCAAGCGGCAATGCGCAATAGCCGGGCACAAGCCCGGCCGTCGACGCCATTGCGCAGCCCACACTCAGCCGAGCGCAGCGAAGATCTGGTCGCGAATCTCTTCGACGCTGCCCACGCCGCGGATCTTGATGTAGCTGGGCGCCCCGGGCTCGTCGCTCCCCGAGTACGCCGAATAGTACTGGATCAGCGGCTCGGTCTGATCGTGATACACCTTGAGCCGGGCCCGCACGGTCTCCTCCTTGTCGTCGTCGCGCTGCACCAGCGGCTCTCCCGTCAGGTCGTCCTTGCCCTCCTCCTTGGGCGGATTGAATACCAGGTGATAGGTTCGCCCCGAGCCCGGATGCACCCGACGGCCGGACATGCGATTTATGATCTCATCGTCGGGCACGTCGATCTCCACGACGGCGTCGACCTGTATGCCGGCATCCCGCAGCGCGTCTGCCTGCGGGATGGTGCGCGGAAAGCCGTCGAACAGAAAACCGTTCTCGCAGTCGTCCTGGGCGATGCGCTCCTTCACCATGCCCATGATGATGTCGTCGGAGACCAGCCCGCCCTCGTCCATGATCTTCTTGGCCGCCTTGCCGAGCTCGGTGCCCTCCTTGACGTGGGCGCGGAGCATGTCGCCGGTCGAGATCTGGGGAATGCCATACCGCTCTTTGATAAAGCCGGCCTGGGTTCCCTTGCCGGCCCCGGGGCCGCCCAGAAGGATGATGCGCATGGGCTGAGTCTCCTCTGAATGAAACAAACCTGACGAGCATGCCACAGGGGCCTCGGGCAGGCCAGCCGCCCTGTGAATACCCGCATAGGCCGGGCTTATTGCGCCCGCCCCGGCGGCCGGGCGCCCCGGCCCTTCAGTCGCCGGACATGCTCAGCATCAGGTGATTGAGCCGTTGGACGAAGCCCGCCGGGTCGTCCAGCTGTCCGCCTTCGGCGAGCAATGCCTGATCGAAGAGCACCCGGGCGAGGTCGCCGAAACGGCTGTCGTCGTCTTCCCCTTCCAGGCGCTTGAGCAGCGGATGGTCGATATTGATTTCCATGATCGGCGTGGGCATGGGCGCGTCCTGGCCCAGCTGCTTGAGCACGCGCGCCAGATTCTGGCTCATGTCGTAGTGATCGACCACCAGGCAGGCCGGCGAGTCGATGAGCCGGCTGGACACCCGCACCTCCTTGACCGTCTGCTCGCCCAGGGTGGACTGGATGCGCTCGAGCAGGTCTTTGTGCTCCTCGGCGGCCTTCTCCTGCTTGGCCTTGGCCTCCTCGTCCTCGAGGCCGCCCAGGTCCAGCTCTCCCCTGGCGACGGACTGCAGGTGCTTTCCCTTGTAGTCGGTCAGATGCGATACCAGCCACTCGTCCACCCGGTCGGTGAGCAGCAGCACCTCCACACCCTTCTTCCTGAACACCTCCAGGTGCGGACTGTGCCGGGCCGCGGCCGGGCTGTCCGCGGTGATGTAGTAGATCTTCTCCTGCCCCTCTTTCATGCGCCCTATGTAGTCCTCGAGGGAGACCGTCTCGCCCGCCTGGGCCTCCGAGGTGCTCTCGAAGCGCAGCAGCCCGGCAATGCGCTCGCGGTTGGCGTGGTCTTCCGCGGGACCCTCCTTCATCACCCGGCCGAACTCCGCCCAGAACCGGTCGTACCTGTCCTTGTCGTCCGCCGCCAGCGTCTCGAGCAGCCCGAGCACCCGTTTCGTGTTTGCGGTGCGGATGGTGTCGATCTTGCGGTTGTGCTGAAGCATCTCCCGGGAGACGTTCAGGGGCAGATCATCGGAGTCCACCACCCCCTTCACGAACCGCAGGTAGTGGGGCATCAGCTTCTCCGCCTCGTCCATGATGAATACGCGGCGCACGTAGAGCTTGACCCCGTGCTTCTGGTCCCGGTCCCAGAGATCGAAAGGCGCGCGTGCCGGGACATAGAGCAGCGACGTGTACTCGTTCGTACCCTCGACGCGGTTGTGGACGAACGTCAGCGGGTCCTCGAAATCGTGGGCGATGTGCTTGTAGAACTCGTTGTACTCGTCCTCGGAGATCTCGCTCTTCGCGCGCATCCACAGCGCTGTGCCGCGGTTGACCTGCTCGTACTCCGGGGCCTCGCCCTCCTCGGTGTCGCCCGAGCTCTCCCTGCGCATCTCGATGGGCAGGGCGATGTGGTCGGAGAACTTGGCGATGATGCCGCGAAGCCGGTAAGGATCGAGAAACTCGTCCTCGCCCTCCTTCAGGTGCAGGATGACGTCCGTCCCCCGACCCGCCTTCTCGACGGTCTCGATGGTATAGCCTCCCTCCCCCTTGGACTCCCAGCGCACCCCGTGCTCCGCACCCAGCCCTGCACGGCGGCTGATCAATGTCACCCGGTCGGCGACGATGAATGCCGAGTAGAAGCCCACGCCGAACTGGCCGATGAGCTGGCTGTCGCTGGCCTGGTCGCCCGTCAGCGACTCCAGGAACTTGCGCGTTCCGGAGCTGGCGATGGTCCCGATGGTCTCCATCACCTCCTGGCGGCTCAGTCCGATGCCGTTGTCCGAGACGGTGACCGTGCGCCGTTCCCTGTCCACCTCGACCCGGATGCGCAGCTCCGGATCCTCCTCGAGCAGCGCCTCGTCGGTCAGGGCCTCGAAGCGCAGCTTCTCGGCCGCATCCCAGGCGTTGGAGATGAGCTCGCGAAGGAATATCTCCTTGTTGCTGTACAGGGAGCGGATCACCAGGTGGAGCACCTGGCTCACTTCCGCCTGAAATTCGAGCGTTTCCTTGTGTGAATCGACGGTCATGACCCGTAACACCTCCGGGAGTCGCAAACGAGGGGATGTCCCGGGGCATCGGACGCGCGGACCAGCGCCCCGGGTATGAATTTCCGGTCCATACATGTGGGAAAGTCAGCGCCGATTTCAAGAGTTCGGCCGCAGATGCGCGTCTCGCCTTGCCCCCAGGGCCTGTGTTGAAATAGCGCGATCCCCGAAGCAACCACCGGTGCCCGTGATGACCACAGTGGAGACAACGCCCTTCGACGATCAACGTCCCGGGACCTCCGGACTGCGCAAGAAGGTCAAGGTGTTCCAGCAGCCGGGCTACCTTGAGAACTTCGTCCAGTCCATCTTCGACGCCCGTCCGGATCTCGAGGGAGGCAGCCTCGTCCTCGGCGGGGACGGGCGCTTCTACAACCGTGAGGCGATCCAGACCATCGCCCGCATGGCCGCCGCCAACGGCGTCTCCCGCCTGCTGGTCGGACGGGGCGGATTCCTGTCCACTCCGGCCGCCTCCTGCGTGATTCGCAAGTTCGGCACGCAGGGGGGAATAGTCCTGTCGGCAAGCCACAACCCCGGAGGCCCCGACGCGGACTTCGGCATCAAGTTCAACGTCCCCAACGGGGGCCCGGCCCCCGAGTCGGTGACCGCGGAGATATTCCGGCGCAGCCGGGAGATCTCCGCCTACCGCATCGCCGCCGACGCCCCTGACCTGGACCTGGACCGGCTCGGGACGAGCGACTACGCGGGCATGCAGGTGCAGATCATCGACCCGGTGGACGACTACGCCGAGCTCATGCAGACGCTGTTCGACTTCGACCGCATCCACCAGCTGTTCAACTCCGGCCTGTTCCGCATGCACTTCGACGCCATGCACGCGATCACCGGCCCCTATGCGCTGCGCATCCTCGAGCAGATGCTGGGCGCGCCGCCCGGGACCGTGCTCAACGGCGAGCCCCTCCCGGACTTCGGCGGCGGGCACCCCGACCCCAACCTCGCCCACGCGCAGGAGCTGGTGGCGCTGAGCCGCGGCCCCGCCGGCGTGACCTTCGCGGCCGCCTCCGACGGCGACGGCGACCGCAACATGATCCTCGGCCACGACTTCTTCGTTACCCCCAGCGACAGCCTGGCGGTGCTCGCGGCAAACGCCCACCTGGTGCCCGGCTACCGCAACGGCATCGCGGGGGTCGCCCGATCCATGCCCACGAGTCAGGCGGTGGACCGCGTGGCCGACGCGCTGGGCGTCGAGTGCTTCGAGACGCCCACCGGCTGGAAGTTCTTCGGCAACCTGCTCGACGCCGGCCGCATAACCCTGTGCGGGGAGGAGAGCTTCGGCACCGGGTCCGGTCACGTGCGCGAGAAGGACGGTCTCTGGGCCGTGCTGTTCTGGCTGAACCTGCTCGCCGCACGGCAGCAGCCGGTGGCGCAGATCGTGCGCGAGCACTGGCGCGGCTTCGGGCGCAACTACTATACTCGGCACGACTACGAGGAGGTGGACAAGGCCGCCGCGGACGCGTTGATGGACGACCTGCTCGCCAGGCTGCCCGCCCTCGCCGGGAGCGGGCTGGGCGGCCGCGAGGTCGCCTACGCCGACGACTTTGCCTATACCGACCCCGTCGACGGCAGCCGTTCAGAGCACCAGGGCGTGCGCATCGGCTTTGCGGACGGGTCGCGCATCGTCTTCCGCCTCTCCGGCACCGGGACCGCGGGGGCCACTCTGCGGGTCTACCTGGAGGCGTTCGAGCCGGATCCCGACGCCCAGGACCGGGACACCCAGGAGGCCCTGAGCCACCTGGTGGCGATCGCCGACGAGGTGGCGCAGATACCGCAGCGCACCGGCCGGTCCGGGCCCAGCGTGATCACCTGACCACGCGCCGCCGCAGGCCGTGCTCATGGACGAGCATGGTGGCGATCTCCTCGATCGAGGCATGGGTGGTGTCGATGATGGGAATGCGATCGCGGCGCATCAGCCGCTCGGCCTCGTCCACCTCGTAACGGCACTGCTTGAGGGAGGCGTATCGGCTCCCGGCCCGGCGCTCCTCGCGGATCTCGTGCAGTCGCTCCGGTGCGATGGTGAGCCCCGCCAGCCGCCCCTTCAGGGGTCGCACCGCCTCGGGCAGCCGGCCTTTCTCGAAATCCTCCTCCGTCAGGGGATAGTTCGCGGCGTGGATCCCGAACTCCAGGCCCAGGTAGAGGCATGTGGGCGTCTTGCCGGAGCGTGACACCCCCAGGAGCACTACGTCGGCCTGGTCCAGTCGCCCCGAATGTACCCCGTCGTCCAGGTTCAGGGCGTAATTGACCGCATTCATGCGCACCTGATAGTCCGTGGCATTGCCCATGCCGTGGGTGCGCCCCACCGTTCGCGACGACCGCATCCCCAGCGCCGTCTCCAGAGGGCCGATGAAGGTGTCGAAGAAGTCGAACAGGACCCCATTGGCGGAGACCAGGACGGCGCGGCACTCCGGGTCGATGAGGGTCGAGAACACCAGCGCCGGCACGCCATCCGCTTCGGCGGCCGCGTCGATCCGCCGCACTGCCGCCTCGGCCTTCTCCGGTGTGTCCACGTAGGGGATACTGACCCGCTCGAGATCCATGCTCTCGAACTGGGTCAGCAGACTGCCGCCCAGGGTCTTGACCGTGATGCCCGTGCGGTCCGAGACGAAGAAGACGGTCCGCTTCATGGGAAGGCCTCGCGCACCCCGGCCTGAGGCCGGGGGAACGCGGTGGCGGCGCAGGGGACGGCGCTTGACATGGGCAATAAGGTATCTAATCGTAAGCGGAAGGGAAAACCCCGCTGCCGGCGGGGCTGTGGA
>JASFUT010000147.1:0-7932 GCA_050050175.1 Chromatiales bacterium | reverse complement strand
GTCGCTGCCGGATCTTCCCGATCTGCCCCCCGTGCGCTACTCGGGTCAGCTCGAGTCCACGGTCCGGATGGATTCGCCTGAGGGGCTGGAGGACTCCATGCAGCTGATCAACCGGCTCAACCTGAACCTCGGGACGTACATCTGGCAGCCCTGGTTTGCGACCGTCGACGGGACCCTCGTGCTGGCCTACTCGGAAACCGAGGTCGGCGACCAGGAGGCGAGCTCCGAGGTGGTGGCCGGGAACGCGACCCTGCGGGTGTTTCCGCAGAGCCGCTTTCCGTTCGAGCTGTTCGTCGAGGTGACGGACAGCCGGGCGGACCTGCTGAACGACCTGGGCGGCATCGGGAACGAGCAGCGCAACACCCGCGTGGGATTCAACCAGGCCTACCGCACGCCCAGCGGCAGGACCTCGGCCCGCGGCGGCTACGAGCATACGGAGCAGGAGGCACCGCTCGCGGACGTCTCCACGGACCGGATCGATGTTCAGTTCAGCCACCAGTTCTCCGCCCGCCAGCGCGTCAATGCGGACCTCATCGTCAACCGGCTGGAGCAGAAGGGGGCAGGCACAGGCGGCCTGGAGTCCCTGAACGGAGCCTTGAACGTGCAGCACAGCCTGCAGCCCATCGACGAGCTGACCATCGACAGCGCGGTGAGCGTCAGCCGTCTGGAGTTCGACATCAATGAGCCGGAGCCACCCGGCCCCGTGCACACGCTGGTGACCGGCGTGACGGGCGCGGTCGCCCAGGCCCGCGCCGTCACCGAGGCCACCGTGCGGCTGCGCACCCAGGAGGCGGTCCGGCGCCGCCTGGAGGCGCTCTTCGGGCTGGATCTGGGAAGCGTTCCCCCGCCCGCGGAGCCTCTGGACCCGGTTGCGGAGTTCCGGACCAACCTGGAGGCCGCCCTCGGCGCCCTCGATCTCTCCCCCCAGGGCCTGGGCCTGCTGCCCGGCCCGGAGATCGACCTCGACGAGGCCGAGAACCGGGTGCTTGTCTCCAGCACGGCGCGCTGGCGCCCCGACGATCTGCCGCTGCTGGTGACCGGCCGCGTGCGCGTGGACTGGACCCAGAACGAGGGGGCACTGGGCGAGCGCGAGCAGCTGGCATCGGACCTGGAGCTGGAGGCGGTCTACGACATCACGGGCGACCTGGAGCTGCGCGGCGATGCCCAGGTGACCAGGCGCAGCGGGGAGGACGACTCCCTCACCACGTTCCAGCGGGCCGCGCTCACCTACGCGCCGCCCTCCATCGACCTGGGCGGGTTCGCCTACGACTGGAGCGCCTCACTGCAGGCGGACAACCAGACCAGCGATACCGGGCCCGCGGTGCGCGGCGCCGGCGTCACCCTGACTCAGGGCCTGTCGCGCGTGTTCCCGATCGGGCGGCGCGGTGACAAGACCCTCTCTCTGTCGCTCAGTCAGTCGCTGGGCGACCGTTACGACACCGATCTCGGCAACGTGGTCGACCTCAACCACAGCGCCAGCCTCGCATGGCTCCGCGCAGGCGGCGGCGCCAGCGAGACCCTGAACTTCACGCTCACCGACAGCCGCCGGCTGGGCGCCCGCGATACCGCCGTCACCACGGCCATCCTGCAGGGCGGCTACCAGCTGCCCCTGGGGCGCTACGCCTCGGTCGGCGCCAACCTGACCTTCTCGGCGACGCGGTCCGTGACCGAGGGAATATCGTCGGACAACCTGTTCTCCAGCGCGGACGTCAACTTCAGCCACGCGCGGCTGTTCGGAGTGAACCGCCTGCGCTTCACATCGGAGTTCAACGCGAACTCCGACACCCTGGTCCCGATTACGCTCGACGGCGGCGACGGCTCGTCGCTCGTCTGGGAGAACCGGCTGGAGTACACGATCGGGCTGCTGGACATGCGCCTGAGGCTGATCCTCTCAGAGGAGGACGGGCGTCAGGACAAGTCGGCCCTGTTCACGATCACGCGCACCTTCGGAGGTGTTTTTTGACAGGGAGAATCGACACTCCACTTGCCAGGCGCAGGGACGCGCCGCTCTTTTTGCCGCCGGACGACGCGGGATCGACAAACGAGCCCCGGAGAGGATCCGGGGGATACCGGGAGAGAGCTAGCATGCGAAAGCAAGACCTGACGAAGATCGCGAGCCTGCTGCTGGCCGCCGCATCCATGGCGGCGATCCTCATGATCTCGACGCCCGCCCGGGCCGAGTTCGGCGACGTGGTCATCAACAACTATTCCGAGGAGGCGGGCATGCGGCCCGTGGTCTTCCCGCACTGGTTTCACCGCATCCGCTTCCGGTGCAAGGTGTGCCACGCCGACCTCGGGTTCAAGTTCCAGGCCGGCGGCAACGATATCAACATGCTGAAGATCATCGACGGCGAGTACTGCGGCGCCTGCCACAACGGCGACATCGCCTGGTCGGTGGAGAACTGCAACCTGTGCCATTCGGGAAAGCCGGGCACGCCCACCCAGGTACACGAGAGCACGCTGCAGAAGCTGGTCGCTCCCGTGGCGCGCCCGCCGAGCAACCCGTGAGGAGGGGCCCATGAACACAGCCATAGCGAGATCGGCCGCCCTGTGCCTTTGCGCCGCGCTCGGCCTCCTGTCCGGGGTCGCCTCCGCCGCCGACGCCGAGGCGCGCAACGCCCAGGCCTACAAGGCCAACTGCTCCGCGTGCCACGACACCGGCGCGGCGGGCGCGCCCAAGGTCGGCGACCTGGCGGCCTGGCAGCCGCGCCTCGAGAAGGGCTACAAGACCCTGCTCGACCACGCCTTGAACGGCTTCAACGCCATGCCGCCCCGCGGCGGCAACCCGGCGCTCAGCGACGATACGCTGCGCCACGCGCTGGCCTTCATGCTGATCCGCTCCAGCGCCGAGGGTACGGAGAAGACTGCCGAGGCGCCGGCACCGGCCGCCAAGCCGGCGCCGGCCAAGGCCAAGCCCGCGGCGAAGCCGACGGCCCCGCGGCAGGTCCGCACCGGCGTGAACCGCTTCAATCGCCTGATGAAGCCGCCGTCGCAGCGCAATCCGCCCCCGCCCAAGGACGGGATCCACGACCCGGCGAACGACGGGACTCACATCCTGCAGCCGCCGCGGGAATCCTTCGCCGCCCTGCCCAACAGCTCGTCGGGCAACCGCGTCGACTGGGTGGCGGCGCTGGAGCAGGGCAAGATTGCCCCGCGCTTCGACCGCGACGATCCGAACAAGCAGCCGGTGGTCATGGACTTGAACATCATCCGCGAGGTCAAAGGCTCCATGCCCGACGTGGTGTACCCGCACAAGCAGCATACCGAGTGGCTCGACTGCTCCAACTGCCACCCCGACATCTTCATCCCCAAGAAGGGGGCCAACCAGATCAGCATGGCCTCGATCCTGCTCGGGGAGGACTGTGGCGTCTGCCACGGCAAGGTCGCCTTCCCGATCGCCGACTGCCGCAAGTGCCACTCCCGGAAGAAGACCGGGCAGGTGAAGCGGTGATGGCGGTCCGAGCACTCGCACGGACAGCCCTCTGGGGTGTCCTCGGCTTCTGGCTCGCCTCGGGCGCGCCCCCGGTGCACGCCGCGCCGGGTCCCGGCGGGCCCGAGGCGCAGCTCGTCGCCCAGAAGCTGAGCCTGGCCCGCCGGCTGCTCGAGCGCTGGCAGGCGTCCGGGCAGGCGGAGCCGGGCCGCGCCGAGCGCATCGTCGAGGCCCTGCAGGCGGCGGAGCAGGCACTGGACGCCGGCAACCTGCGCAGCGCGGGGAAGACGGTCGACGTGGCGCTCAAACGGCTCGCGCGCTCGGCCAGCCGGACCGGCTGCAGCGACGAGCGCCGCGAGCGGCTCGAGCACCGCTACCGGAAGCTGGACGAGGGCGTGCGCAGCTTCCACGCCGCGCTGGAACGGGTGGCCGAGGAAAAGGGCGACCCCGCGCTGGCGGCCCTGGGCGACGTCGCCCTCGACGAATCCGTGGCCTTTGCCCGGGCGCTGGCCGGGGCGGGCTTTTACGAGGAGGCGAGCCAGGAGCTCGCGCCCGTCTACGAGGACGTCTCCCGCGCCCTCGCCAGGGCGCGGGCCAACGAGACCATCGAGCACCGGCTGGTGTTCGAGAGCGCGGAGCAGGAGTACGCCTACGAGCAGGAGCGCTACCGCAGCCACCTGATGCTGGTTGACCTGGCCTTCCAGCAGCGCGAGCCCGATGCCTGGACGCGGGACCGCGTGCGCGAGCAGGTGGCGGCCTCGGACGCGCTCAAGGAGCAGGCGGACGCACAGGCCGGCCGAGGCGACTACGGGCGGGCGTTGAAGACGCTGGAGGAGGCGACGGGCGGACTGGTCCGCGCGGTCCGCCAGGCCGGCCTCGCCTTGCCCTGACCAACCCGAGGAGTAGTGAACCCCATGACGAAATTCGAAGGCAAGACCGTCGCGACCGCCGTGCTCACCGCATCGCTCCTGTGCCCGGCGAGTGCTGCGTGGAGTGCAGAGCCGACCGCCCCGGTGGGCGATTACGAGTCCCGCCACGCCAACGTCGAGCGGCTTGTCGAGCAGTCCTCCGGGGCCAAGAATGTGGCGGGCAGCGGCAACGCCCGGGCCCGTGCGCTGCACGCCGAGGCCAGGGACCTGCTCGGGGAGAGCCGCGTCGCGGCCGCCTCGGGTGACCGCGGGCGGGCCGACGAGCTGCTGCACCAGGCCACCACCCGGATGTTCGAGGCCATTCGCCTGGCCAGCGGCGGACGCTTCGGAGACCAGAAGCACCGCAGCGACTTCCAGGCTCGCAAGGAGAGCGTCGAGGCGCTGCTCGAGGCCCTGGACCGGATCGCCCGGGAGAAGGGCGAGCAGGCCAAGGCGGGCCAGGTGAAGGCCAACGTGGATATGCTCGTCGGGCGGGCGGACGGCGCCGTGCGCGCCGGGCGGGTCGACGAGGGGCGGCGCATACTCGACGGCGCCTACGAGATGACCAAGGTGGCGGTCGAGGACCTGCGCGGCGGCGACACGCTGGTGCGGACCCTGCACTTCGAGACCGAGGAGGAGGAGTACCTCTACGAGCTCGACCGCAACGACACCCACCGCATGCTCATCGACGTCCTGCTCGAGCAGAAGCTGGAGTCCAACGAGGGCCTCAGACGGATGGTGGACGGCTTCGTTGGCAAGGCCGAGCGTCTGCGCGCCCAGGCCGAGCGCGAGGCGGGCAGCGGCGATCACGCGCAGGCCATCCGCACCCTGGAGGCGTCCACCGCCGAGCTGGTACGGGCCATCCGCAGCGCGGGCGTCTACATACCCGGATGAGGAGCACCCCCATGGCCTCCATGATCAAAGGTTGCACGCAGGCTTGTCGGTTCGGTCTGCCGCTGCTGGTGTTCCTGGTCGGGGTGCTGCCGCCGGCCGCGCAGGCCCAGGCGCCGACGCCGGCCGAGCCCCTCTGGAAGCCGCTCGCGGAGGACGGGCTCCACGACCCCTACAGCCCCGCCCTGGAGTACCTTCAGGAGCCCGAGGAGGCGCTCTCGGTGCTTCCCCGGGATACGGCGGGAAACAACGTCAACTGGGTCAAGGCGCTCGAGGACGGCTACATCGAGCCGCGCACCAACATCCTGCCGGACACCGAGCTCCAGGTGCTGGAATCGGAGATACTGATGACCGACACGGCCACCATGCCGCTGGTGCTGTTCCCGCACAAGCCGCATACCCAGTGGCTGGACTGCACGAACTGCCACGAAGAGCTGTTCATCTCCAAGGCGGGGGCCACGCCGGTGAACATGTTCGCCGTGCTCCAGGGCGAGTACTGTGGGCGCTGTCACGGCGCCGTCGCCTTTCCCCTGACCGAATGCAACCGCTGCCACAGTGTCCCGCGCTCCGAGGCAAATCCCTGAGTCGCGGCCGATGCGCGTCGCGCTGCTGATCCTGGTCGGCCTGCTGAGCCTCTCGCCGGCCGGGGCGGAGTACGGTGACGTGGTGCTGAACAAGCGCTCGGAGGCGGGGGGCGTGCGCCCCGTGATCTTCCCGCACTGGTTCCACCGCATCCGGTTCCGCTGCAAGGTCTGCCACCACGAGCTCGGCTTCGAGATGCGCGCGGGCGCCAACGACGTGACCATGGCCGACATCAGCGCGGGCAGGTTCTGCGGCATGTGCCACGACGGCGAGGTGGCCTGGTCCACGGAGAACTGCGACCTCTGCCACTCGGGCAAGCCGGGCCTCTCGAGCGGCATCCGCGGCGGCCACTCCACCCTGGGGCCGGGCAAGTGGTAGGGCGTGCCGCAGCGGCGGCCCTGTCGGGGGCTCTGCTCCTCGCCGGCTGCGCCGAGCCCGCGCGGGACATGGTGCTGCGTCCCCAGGCCGAGCGCGCTGCGGCCGAGTACGTCTGGCCCCCCGCCCCCGGGGAGGTGCCGCGCTACGCCTACCTCGGGCAGCTCCTGGGCGAGCAGAACCTGGTGGCGTCCGAGTCGGCGTCCGCGCGCGACGGCATGGCCCGGGCCCTGGCCTGGCTGGTCGGTCTGGGCCGGTCCAGGGAGCCGCCGGTGGTGCTGCAGCGGCCCCAGGGCGGGGCGGTCGACGCCGACGGCCGGATCTACGTCGCGGACGTGAGCCGCCAGGCGGTGTTCGTGTTCGACGAGGCCGGAGGCCGGATGGAGGTCTGGGACGAGGCGACGGAGGGCCGGTTGTTTCGCTCGCCCATCGGCGTGGCCATGGGGCCCGGCGGGGAGGTGCTCGTCTCCGACCCGGAGCTCGGGGCCGTGTTCCGTCTCGACCGCGAGGGCCGGCCCCTGGGGGCCATCGGCGAGGGCAGGCTGGAGCGGCCCACCGGGGTGGCCTGGGACCCGGAGACGGCGCGCCTCTACGTGGCCGATACCCGCGGCAACGACGTCAAGGTGTTCGACGCCGCCGGCACGCTGGTCGGCCGGCTCGGCGGCGCGGGCGAAGAGCCCGGCCAGCTCAACGGCCCCACCTACCTCGCCGTCGCCGGCGACCGGGTCTACGTGAGCGACACGCTGAACTCGCGGGTCCAGGTCTTCGACCGGGAGGGCCGGCTGCTGGAGAGGTTCGGCGAGCGCGGGCTGTACGTCGGCAACCTCGCGCGGCCCAAGGGCGTGACCGTGGACGCCGAGGGTAACATCTACGTGGTGGAGTCCTACTTCGACTACCTGCTGGTCTTCGACCCCGAGGGGCGCCTGCTGCTGCCGATCGGCGGATCCGGCAATCAGCCCGGGCAGTTCTTCCAGCCGACCGGGGTGTGGACGGACCGGCGCAACCGTGTGTTCGTCTCCGACATGCTGAACGGGCGGGTGGAGATCTTCCAGTTTCTCGGGGGGTCGTGATGAGTGTATTCGCGAGGTCGGCCGCCGCCTTGACCGCATTGGGGCTGCTGCTCGCCGCGGGCGGCGCGACCGCCCAGCGCGTCTCGGACGTGCGCAACACCAAGCACAACCTCTCGGTCACGGGGCCGGGTCCGGTCCGGGCGGTGTCCCAGGACCGGGTCTGCGTGTTCTGCCACACCCCCCACGGCGCCACCACCGCTCCCGCCGCGCCGCTCTGGAATCGTGCCCTGGCGGGGGACATCTATACCGGCTACACATCGTCCTCCATCGACGCCCCGGACCTCGGCAACACGGTGGGCGGGGCCTCCAAGCTGTGCCTGTCCTGTCACGACGGGACGGTGGCCGTCGGCGCGGTCAACGTGGCGGGAGGGCAGACGAATCCCACCTTCGACATGACCGGGACCGCGGCCGGCGGCACCATCCCGCCGGGGGAGGGGCCGCTCACGGGCTACACCCGCAACCTGGGCGTGGACCTGACCAACGACCACCCGATCTCCTTCACCTACGACACGACGCTCGCCCTGACCGACGGCGAGCTGCGCGACCCCGACGCCGTCCCGCACATCGGCGTGCGCGTCCCCGGCGTCCAGCCCAAGCCCAGGATCCCCCTGCACCCGGGCCCGACGCTGGCCACCGAGGGCACCCTGGAGTGCACCAGCTGCCACGACCCGCACAT
>JASFUT010000146.1:0-7985 GCA_050050175.1 Chromatiales bacterium | reverse complement strand
GGCTCACGGTGATCAGCACCACCGTCTGCTCCCGGGGGTCGAGCGAGGTGTTGGCGAAGACCTCGTTGACCTTCAGATAGGCGTCGAGCAGGCCGGGCGCCTCGGCCATCACCGCGAACAGGTTCAGGTCGAAGCCGAACTTCCGCCTGGCGTGCTCGAGCAGCAGACGCGCCTCCTCGGGCGCAGTCTCGGCGGTGTGATAGGTGAAATCGGTCATGAAAAGCTCCCGTTGGCGGTACCCGGCAGGCTGCCGGGCACCGCGGACAATGGACCAGCGGCCGGAGAACGGCTTCAGACGAACAGGTTCACGTCGGCCGTCTGTGCCTTGGGCAGGAAGCTCGCGGCGCCCACCCAGTCGGTGACCTCCGGGATGAACGCCTCCCGGCTCATGCCGAACAGGTCCACCGTCATCTGGCAGGCGATCAGCTTGACGTCCGCCTCGACGCACAGCGCGCGCAGCTCCTCGATGCTGGCCACGCCCTTGTCGGCCATGGTCTTCTTCATCATGGCGCTGGCGATGCCCTGAAACCCGGGGACCAGCGCCATCACCGACGTGGGCACGGGAACCGCTCGGCTCTTGAGCCAGTCGGGACCGTACGGCAGCTTCATGGGCATGGCGGGATTGCCAAGGGGCGTGAGCTGGAGGTCGAGATCCTTCCTGAGCAGATCGAGCCCGTAGAAGGTGAAGAAGATGGAGACGTCCCATCCGAGGGCCGCCGCCGTGGAGGCCAGGATGAAGGGCGGGTAGGCCATGTCCAGCGTCCCCTTGGTGGCGATGATGGTCATCGTCGGCACGCGCTCGGCTTCCCGCTGGGCCATCCTCTCGTCGAAGCGCCGGTCGAACCAGGCGTCGAGATCCCCGGCCGGCAGGCCGGCCGGCTCGTTGTTGACTGCGTTGCTTGGCATGTCAGTTTGCTCCTCGATGAACGATTACGGCGACGCACGGCTTCGAGTCAGGCGTCTGCGTTACTGATGCCCGCCCGGTGCCCGTCCGGAGACCCGTTTCCGCGCACCGGGCGGGCGATCGGCGCCCGGGATCAGGCCTTGCGAATCAGAAATACGTAGGCGCCGTCACGCTCATCCGACTCCAGGAGCTCGTGGCCGGTCTGCTGGCAGTACGCACCCATGTCCTTCACCGAGCCCGGATCGCTCGCGGTCACCTCCAGGACCTCGCCGCTGCCCAGGGCGGCGATCGCCTTCCGGGTCCGCAGGATCGGCAGCGGACAGTTCATCCCCCGGGCGTCGAGGTGACTGGTCGCATCTTGCATGAGGACTTCCTCCCGTCTGTGTCGATGGCCTGTTGAGCGACCGGTCGGTCAACTCGCGAGACCGAGAAAAGGCCGGACCCCGCCGCGTGCCGCGAGGGCCGGCCCGGTCTTCAGGGCCGTTCCGGGGCCACCCGTATCTCGCGCAGGGCCGGCCCCAGCCTCAGGATCAGCTCCGGGTCGTTTCCAGTCTTGGCCAGGAGCATCACGCCCTCGATGAAAGCGAACATGGCCTGGGCCGTCGCCTTGACATCCACCGGCGGCATCTCCCCCCTCTCCACCGCCTCGGCCACCGCCTGCTCGAGGAAGCCCTGCAGCTCGGCGAAGACCGCACCCAGGCGGCGGCGCAGGATCTCGTCCTGGGTGCTCATCTCCACGGCGAGATTTCCGAAAGGGCAGCCCAGCGTGCAGCCCCTGGCCGCCTTGAGGTCGCGCTGCAGGTCGTAGGTGAGTCGGACGAAGCGATCGAAGCGTGCCATGGGCGGGACGTCCGGCTCAAAGGCCCGACCGAGATGAGCGCGGAAGGTCGCCATCAGCTCGTCGACCACCGCCAGGGTGAGGTCACGCTTGGACGGGAAGAAGTGGTAGAAGCTTCCCTTCTTCACCCCGGCCTCGCCGCAGATGGACTGGACGCCCACGTCCGAGTAGCTGCGCGCGTAGATCAGGTCGCGGGCTGCGTCCACGATGCGTCGGCGGGTGTCTGTGCCGGAGCTCATGTGCCTGACGTTAGTTGACCGGTCGGTCAATGTCAAGCCGACGACAGGCGTGCTCGGGCAATGCAGAGACCGGTCGCGCCCAGCGCGGGCTCGCGAAGAGCGCAGCCACCGGGTGTCTGCCCGGTCCTCCATTCGGCGCCTGAAAGGCGCCTCCCACAACCGCGCTCCGTCTCCTGCGCATCGGCAGCCCGCCCGTCTGCCGTCTACAGCTTACGGTCCTTCGTCCAACCTCGTCACCAGCCCAAGCTCCGCGTCCCCGGGCGGCAGGCGCACACGGACCCGCCAGCCCCCGCCGGGGGCCTCCGCCATGGGGCGGCCGCTCAGGTCCTCGAGTGCCTCAAGGCGAAAGCGCAGACAGCCCCGCGGGGTGAGCAGCTCCAGCTCGTCACCCACCCCGAACTTGTTCTTCACCTCGAGCTCGGCCCAGCCGTCCCCGCCGGCCCGCGCCACCTCGGCCACGAACCTTGCCCGGGCGGAGCGCGAGGCGCCTTCCCGATAGCTCTGCAGCTCCCGGCTGGCGTGGCGCTGGTAGAAGCCGTCCGTATAGCCGCGGTTGGCCAGGCCCTCCAGCTCTCCCAGGAGCTCCGGGCGGAAGGGACGGCCCGCCGCTGCATCGTCGATCGCCGCACGGTAGACCCGGGCGGTGCGGGCGGCGTAGTAGTGCGACTTGGTGCGGCCCTCGATCTTCAGACAGTCCACGCCGATCTCCACCAACGCCTGCACGTGCTCCACCGCCCGCAGGTCACGCGAATTGAGGATGTAGGTGCCGTTCTCATCCTCCTCCACCGGCATCAGCTCGCCGGGACGCTGCGCCTCCTCCAGCAGCCAGGGACGGTCTGCGTCCGGATGTCGGTCGGTCCCGGGCAAGGGCAGCTCACAGCCGGCCTCCGCCTCTCCCGGGTGGACGTCGTACTGCCAGCGGCAGGCGTTGGTGCAGGTGCCCTGGTTCGCGTCCCGGTGATTGAAGTAGCCCGAGAGCAGGCAGCGGCCCGAGTACGCGATGCACAGGGCCCCGTGCACGAATACCTCAAGCTCCGTGTCGGGGCAGACCTGGCGGACCTCGGCGACCTCGTCGAGGGACAGCTCTCTGGACAGGATCACGCGGCTCACCCCGACCGATCCCCAGAAGCGCACGGCGGCGGCGTTGACCGTGTTGGCCTGGACGGACAGGTGGATGGGCACCTGTGGCCAGCGCTCGCGTGCCAGCATTATCAGCCCGGGGTCCGCCATGATCAGGGCGTCGGGACCCATGGCCACGACGGGCTCCATGTCGGCGAGAAAGGTGCTGACCTTCGCCCCGTGGGGCAGCAGGTTGCAGGCGACGTAGAAGCGCCGCCCCAGGGCGTGCGCCTCGGCAATGCCTCGCCCCAGGTTATCCCGGTCGAAGTCGTTGTTCCGCGCGCGCAGGCTGTACCGCGGCAGACCCGCGTACACGGCGTCGGCGCCGTAGGCCAGCGCATAGCGCATGTTGCGCAGGGTGCCGGCGGGGGAGAGCAGCTCCGGACATCGCGGCATCTGTCGGCCCTGTTGGAGAGACAGAATGCGGATTGTAGCCCAGGCCCCTGCGGCACGGCGGACGACAGGCCCGGCCGCCCCCGGGGACACCGATTCGCCGCACAGCCTCCGCGGCCGCGCTTTCAGCTTGGTTTCAGCCCCGCGGCCTTAGTCTGCAGCCGAGCATCCCGAACGGAGGTCTTACGTCATGTCCGATCAAGCAACATCAGTGAAGGTCTGGGACCCGGCTGTCCGGGTCTTCCACTGGACCCTGGTGGCGGCATTCACTGTCGCCTACCTCACCGAGGATGACCTGCTGACACTCCACGTCTGGGCCGGCTACCTGGTCGGCGCCCTGGTGGGGTTTCGCCTCCTCTGGGGCCTGGTGGGCACCCGCCACGCGCGCTTCGGCGACTTCGTGCGCGGTCCCCGCCAGACCCTGGCGTACCTCAAGGACGTGGTCGCCTTCCGCGCGCGCCGCTACCTGGGTCACAACCCCGCCGGCGGCGCAATGGTCATCGCCCTGCTCGTCTCGCTCGTGATCACCACGCTGACCGGCCTGGCGGTCTACGGCACCGAAGAGATGGCGGGCCCGCTGGCCGGGACACTGGCCGGTGCGGGCCCTGGGGCTTCCGAGCTCTTCGAGGAGGTCCACGAGGTCTTCGCCAACCTGACCCTGGCCCTGGTGGTCGCCCACGTCGTCGGCGTGCTGCTGGCGAGCCTGCAGCACCACGAGAACCTGGTCCGCTCCATGTTCACCGGGCGCAAGCTCAAGGAGTCCGCATGAGACCGCATCTTCCTGCCATCTGCGGGGCGGCGGCCCTGGTCCTGGCGGGCGCGGCGAGCGCCGCCCCGGTCGACGACCTGCTCGCGGAGTGTGCCGCGGCCGGCGCAGGGCCTTTCTTCGCGGAGCGCGGCCGGACGGCCTGGACCGCCGAACACCACCCGGAGGAGGGAGCCGCACGCCGCTGTGCCGACTGTCACGGCAGCGACCTGACCCGGGCGGGGGAGCACCTTCGCACGGGCAAGCGCATAGAGCCCCTGGCCCCGTCGGCCAACCCCGAGCGGCTGAGCGACGAGCGGAAGATCCGCAAGTGGCTGTACCGCAACTGTAAATGGACCCTGGGGCGGGAGTGCACGCCCCAGGAGAAAGGGGACTTCCTCACCTTCATAAGGGCTCGCTGAGCCGGACCCACGGAGGAGCACATCATGAGCAAACGCAAGACGGCCCTGATCATCACGACGCTCGCGGGACTCGGCCTGGCGGGCGGTCTCGCCCTGAGCGACGACGACCGCTACGGGGAGTGGTACGAACGCGTTGCACGGGACGTGGCACCCGTGAGCAATGCCAGTTACGCAGAGGAGTGCGGCAGCTGCCACCTCGCCTACCCGCCCGGGCTGTTGCCGGCCCCGTCCTGGCAGCGCATCATGGACGGGCTCGCCGACCATTTCGGCGAGAATGCGGAGCTGCTCCCGGCCACCGCGGCGGAGATCCGCGCCTACCTGAATGCGAACGCCGCAGGCCGATCGTTCGGGGGGCGACCGGGGTTCGCCGCCCGGCTCCCGGTCCAGGCGCCGCTGCGCATCACCGAGACGGCCTACTTCCGGGCCAAGCACCACGAGCTCCCGCGCAGGGCGGTGCAGGACAACCCGGAGGTCGGCAGCTTCAGCCGCTGCACCGCGTGCCATGCCGGCGCGGCTGACGGATCTTTCAACGAGCACGCGGTCCGCGTACCGGGATTCGGTCGCTGGGAGGATTGATGCCCAAGCGAGCCATCGGCTTGCTGCTCGCGCTGCTCGCCCTGCCGGCACTGCCGGCCCTCGCCGATCACGACGAGGCACGCCGCCTGCTCGACAGCGGGGAGATCCTGCCGCTGGAGACCGTGCTGGAGCGGGCGCGCCGGCACACGCCCGGCGACATTCTCGACGTCGAGCTCGACGAGGAGCACGGTCGCCATATCTACGAGATCCTCCTGCTGGACGCGGGCGGGCGGGTCTGGGAGCTGGAGCTGGACGCCGCGACCGGAGAATTGATCGAGCGCGAGGAAGAGCAGTAGTGCGGCTGCTGCTGGTGGAGGACGACGCGGAGCTCGCCGCCGGCCTGCAGGCCTCGCTGGAGCGCGCCGGCTATGCGGTGGACATCGCGGGTGACGGCGTGGACGGGGAGTTCATGGGCGACGAGGAGCCCTATGACGCCGTGATACTCGACCTCGGCCTGCCCGGGCGGCCGGGTCTCGAGGTCCTCGCCGGCTGGCGGGCCCGCGGCAACCGGGTTCCGGTCATCATTCTGACCGCCCGCGACGCCTGGCACGAGCGCGTGGACGGCTTCAAGGCGGGGGCGGACGACTACGTCGGCAAGCCGTTCCACGTCGAGGAGCTGCTCGCGCGGGTCCAGGCGGTGCTGCGGCGCGCCGAGGGCCGGGGCGAGCCGGAGATCCGCACCCACCGCCTGCGGCTCGACGAATCCCGCCAGGAGGTGGTGCTGGACGATTCCCGGACCCTGGCCCTGACGGGCACGGAGTTCCGACTGCTGCGCTACTTCATGCTGCACCCCGGACATGTGCTGTCCAAGACCCGCCTCACCGAGCACGTCTACGACCAGGACTTCGACCGCGACAGCAACCTGATCGAGGTCTACGTCCGCCGGCTGCGGGAGAAGCTCGGGCGCGAGCTGATCGTCACCCGTCGCGGGCAGGGCTATGTGCTCATGGACGAGCCGCCTTGAGGTCCCTCGAGCGGCGCCTCCAGCTGGGGCTGGGGGTCAGCCTGGTCCTGCTCCTCGGGCTGCTCTGGTGGAGCGGTGCGCTCGCCGTGCGCCAGCTCACCGAGCAGTTCGTTCTCTCGCGCCTCGAGCACGACGCCGAGCAGGTGCTCGCCGCCTATGCCATGGCGGGACGGGTCGCCGGCGGCGCGGCAGGAGACGGCCTCGCCCCCGGGCGCATACCGCCGGTCTACAGAAAGCCCTTCTCCGGCCACTATTACCTGGTGCGTCTGCCCGACGGGACCGAGGACCGGTCGCGCTCTCTCTGGGACCAGGACATTGACGTACCCGAGATGGAGCCCGGAGGGCAGACGAGCTTCCGGGCGGCCGGCCCGCTCGGCCAGCGGCTGCTCGTGCTCGCGGCCGGATTCGAGCGCGACGGCCGCAGGCTGACGGTGGCGGTGGCCGAGGACCTCACACCCATCGAACGGGACATTGCGCAGTTCGGCTGGGTGATGGCGGGCCTGCTCCTGGTGTTCGTCGCCGTCCTGCTGCTGGTCCAGCGCCTCATACTCCGTGCCTCTTTCCGGCGCCTGGAGCCGGTCCGGGACGACATCCGAAGGCTAGCCGAGGGCGACATCGGCACCGTCAGGGACGACGTGCCCAGCGAGGTCCGGCCCCTGGTCCGGGAGCTCAACCGGCTGCTGGAGCTGCTGACCCGGCGTCTGGAGCACTCCCGCCACGCCCTGGGGAACCTGGCCCATGCCCTGAAAGGGCCGCTGAGCCTGCTCACCCAGGGCCTGGAAGACCGGGAGCGGTCCGTGGACCGCGAGGCCCTCGCCTCCCAGGCGGAGCGCATCCGCGCGCTGATCGAGCGCGAGCTGCGCCGGGCCCGGGTGGCCGGCGTGGGCCAGGCGGGGCAGCTCTTCCATCCCGCCCGGGACGTGCCGGATCTGATCGACGCGGTCCGGCACATGCACACGGGGCGGCAGCTGAGCATCGCGTTCGACGACCGCACCGGAGGGGCCCTGCGCCTGGACCGGGAGGACATGCTGGAGCTCATCGGCAACCTGCTCGACAACGCCTGCAAGTGGGGACGCGGCGCCGTGGCACTCCGCATCGAGCGGGCCGGAGGGGCCGTCGAGCTCAAGGTCGAGGACGACGGCCCCGGGGTATCGGACGCGCTCATCGAGCAGCTCACCCTGCGCGGGGTTCGCGCGGACGAGAGTGTCTCCGGGCACGGACTGGGCCTGGCCATCGCCAAGGACATCGTCAAGCTTTACGGCGGCAGCCTGAGCTTCGGCCGCTCCGAGGCACTGGGGGGCCTCGCCGTCGTCGTCGACCTGCCGCGGGAGCAGGGCGCGAACCTCCCCTGATCCTGGGAAAGGCCACCGTGGACCTCCGGACCCTAACCACCGTTTTCATCACCGTCTTCATCGCGGAGCTGGGCGACAAGACCCAGCTCGCCACCCTGTTGTTCGCCGCCGACAGGCAGGTGAGCAAGTGGACGGTGTTCGTCGGGGCCGCCGGGGCCCTGGTCACAGCAGCGGCCATCGGCGTGCTGGCCGGCTCCCTCATCACCCAATTCCTGAGCGAGCGGCACCTCAACTATGCAGCCGGCGCAGGATTCATCGCCATCGGCGTCTGGACGCTCCTGCGGGCCTGACCTACCGCCGCCAGCCCCCGGGATAGGGCAAGGGATAAGGCAATCGGGGCGAGACCCGGCCCCGCGTGCGGCGGCCCGGATGCCGATCCGGCCGGATCGGAAGGCGCGCGGCCCCGCCGGTGTCATCGAGCGGACACCGTCCT
>JASFUT010000145.1:0-7986 GCA_050050175.1 Chromatiales bacterium | reverse complement strand
GGTCGGTGCAGGGTGCGAAGAAGGACGTGTCCGAGGCGGCCTCCCGGCACTGCCGGGTGGTCTTCAGACGGTTATCCGGTCCGGGCCCCGCCAGGTACTCGTCGCGCTCGAGCTCGATCAGCTGGCGCGCCGCCCGGCACCCGGGGGTGTCCGCGCATCGGCTCGCCGGTCCGCAGACCCGCTCCGCGAGCGTCCTGCATTCGATGGACGGGAGCGTCTCCGCGTCGGCCCGGGCGCATTGGGGAAAGGCCCCGGTGTCCTCCAGGGCCTGGCCGCACTGGGCCGCGGTGCGCTCCGCGGCGTCGAGGCGCCCGGCCTCCCTGTCGCGGCGCTCGAACTCGGCCAGCTCTTTCGCCAGACGGCAGGCCTCGGCGTCGGCGCACTCGCCCCCGGGACCGCAGACCCGGCCCGCCAGGTTCGTGCAGGCGGAGGCGGCTTCTCCGGGCGGGGACTCGGGCAGGCCGCGGCGTGCGCCGATGATGGGCTTGTCCGGCACCACCACGCCGTCGCGAACGATGATGGTGCTGCCGTCCCTGAGCTTGTGCACGCCGTCCCACAGCATGGCCTCGGCGCCCCGAGGGGTGAGAACCCGGGCCTTGCCGGTCAGGGGATCGATGCGGACCAGGCTGCCGTCCTGGAGGATACGCTTGATCATCTGGTCCCCCCCCGCGACCGGGGCGACCAGCGTCGCCGCTGCGAGCACGAATAAGACCGCCGCTTGCCGAAGGATCATGGTAGGGCCCCGAGCCGCCTCTGCTAACCTTGGATTTAACCTCGCTCCGCCGTCCTACGACAAGGACCCTCCTTTCCGGGGCCAGGCGCCGAAAGAATTCCGGCGCCGCGGCGGTCGCCTGTGGCGATAGTGCCCGCGGCGGGAATCCGTCGAGGCCGGTCGTCAACCGAGGAGTCCGTCTGGTGCCCATGCGCAAACCGCCGCCGGTCGTCCCTTCCGAGATCACCGACCGCGCGGTGTGGGAAGGGCGCAGGGCGTTTCTCAGACGGGCCGCCGGCCTCGGCGTCGGGGCGGTTTGCGGGGCCCTCGGGTCAGCGGCGGGCGCTTTGCTCCCAGGCCCCGGGAAGAACCCCCGTATCGAGGACATCGTGGAGAGTCCGCTCAGCACATCCGAGGAGCCAACGGACTACGCAGACGTCACCGGGTACAACAACTTCTACGAGCTGGGTACGCGCAAGACCGATCCCGCCCGCAACGCCTACCGGCTCTCGACCCGGCCCTGGGAGGTGGAGGTGGGCGGGGAGTGCGAGCGCCCGGGCACCATCGGCATCGAGGAGATCCTCTCGGGCTTCACTCAGGAGGAGCGGATCTACCGCCTGCGGTGCGTGGAGGCCTGGGCCATGGTCATCCCCTGGGTGGGCTTTCCGCTGGGCGATCTGCTGAAGCGCTTCAAACCCACGTCCCGTGCGAAGTACCTGGCCTTCGAGACCCTCTACGACCCGACGCAGATGCCGGGGCAGCGCGTGCGCGTCCTGGACTGGCCCTACCGCGAGGGCCTGCGCATGGACGAGGCGATGCACCCGCTCACCATCCTGGCCACGGGGCTCTACGGCGAGGTGCTGCCCGCCCAGAACGGCGCGCCCCTGCGCCTGGTGGTCCCCTGGAAGTACGGCTTCAAGAGCATCAAGTCCATCGTCGCCATCCGCTTCACGCAGACGCAGCCGTCCACCTCCTGGTCGAGTCTCGCCCCCCGCGAGTACGGCTTCTACGCCAACGTCAACCCCGAGGTGGACCACCCGCGCTGGGGCCAGGACGAGCATCGGATGATCGGCGAGAGCCTGTTCGCCCCCAAGCGGCCCACCCTCCCGTTCAACGGCTATGCCGGGGAGGTCGCCCACCTGTATGCGGGCATGGATCTGAGCCGGGATTTCTGAGCCGTTCAGGGCGGCCTCGCGGATATGGAGAGCAGCCGCGGCGTTCTGCCGGCCCCGGTCAGGGTGGCGGTGCTCCTGGCCTGTCTGGTGCCGCTCGCGCTCCTGGTCCGGGACGGCTTCACCGACGGGCTGGGACCCAACCCCGTGGAGGCGGTCACCCACCGCACGGGCGACTGGGCGTTGAGGCTCCTGCTGGCCACCCTGGCCGTTTCGCCCCTGGGGCGCCTCACCGGATGGGCAGGCCTGGACCGGCTGCGGCGGATGCTCGGTCTTCTCGCCTTCACCTACGCCGCGCTGCACGTCCTCGTCTGGGTGGGGCTGGACCAGCGCTGGAGCCTGTCCGGCATGGGCGAGGCGCTGGTCGAGCGGCCCTACATCGCCCTGGGGCTCGCGGCCTTCGTCCTCATGCTCCCCCTGGCGGTCACCTCGACCCGGGGCTGGCGGCGGCGTCTGGGGGCGGGCTGGCGCCGGCTGCACCGCCTGGTGTTCCCGGCGGCAGGCGCGGCCGTGCTGCATTTCCTCTGGCTGGTGAGGGCGGACTATCAAGAGCCCGCCGCCTACGCCGCCGTTCTGGTGCTGCTGCTGGCGGCGCGGGTGCGGTGGGGGGAAGACAGCAAGAAAGAAGACAGTAGACAGTAGACAGTAGACAGTAGACAGGGGGCACCTCGCCGCCGCCACTGTGACAGGCCGCCCTCCCACAAAGGTTCCCGGCACGGCCCCGGGAAGGAGGCGCCTCCCGGCGGCCAAATCCGCGCTCGGAAACGCCTCCGCAGTCCGAGTGACCTCCAAGCGGATCCTCGCGCCCAACGGCAGGAGCGCTTGCCGAGCGCTAACAGGCCGGCCGGGATTCCCGTGCCTTCGCGGCTGGCTGTCGCTACGGCGGGCCCTGCGGGGATCCAGTGCCCACGGGGGTGTAGGTCAGCGCCAGAAGCCGCTCGTTCGCCACCTCGCAGGCGAAGCGCACCGCCGGGGCCTGGGCGCGGGGGAGCTCGCCCTCAACCCGCAGCGATCCCCGGACGGTCTCCATGACGCCGAACAGGATCACGGAGCGGTGGGGCGGTGCGGCCGGGTCGTCGGCCAGGGCGCGGCGGCAGCGCTCCACCGCCCATCCGGCGGGGGTGTCGGCGCCGCTGCGGGCGCCGGCGATCCTGGTCGCCTCCGTGGGGATGCGCGCGGTCCACAGGAACCCCGCGATCGCCGCCAGCACGATGAAGGCGAGCATGGCCCGCGCCAGCGTGCGCACCCGGGGGTCAGGGGTGTCCCGCTGGTGGTGGCTCATAACCGCATGAACTGCAAGCTATTTTTCGAGAAGATTAAAGATATTAGCATTTTTCAATGGCCTTTTGGCCCTATATACTTCGACCTCGCTGCAAACCGGCCGGGCGTGATTTGCGAGAAGGAATGGAGCTTGATCCCGACCCCGGTCGTCGTCCTGTTCGCTTGGAGGATGTTCCTACAATGACTATTTCCCGAAGAGAGTTCATCAGGCTGATGGGCCTGGCGGGCGCCGCCGGACTGGTACCCGGCTCCGTTTTCGCGAGCTCACGCAAGCCTTCCGACCTCTACGAGGTTCCGAAGCTCGGCAATGTGACGATCCTGCACATGACCGACTGCCACGCTCAGCTCAATCCGGTCTATTTCCGCGAGCCCAACGTCAACCTGGGCATCGACGACGCCTACGGCCGCCCCCCCCACCTGGTCGGCCGCAAGCTGCTCGAGCACTTCGGCGTCGAGCCGGGCACGATCGAGGCCCACGCGTTCAGCTATCTGAATTTCCCGGAGGCGGCGCAGAAATACGGCAGGGTGGGGGGCTTCGCCCACCTGCGCACCCTGGTCAACCGCATGCGTGCGGACCGGGGTGACGGCAACAGCCTGCTGCTCGACGGCGGCGACACCTGGCAGGGCTCCGGCACCGCCTTCTGGACCCGCGGGATGGACATGGTCGGCGCCTGCAATCTGCTGGGCGTGGACGTGATGACCGGGCACTGGGAGTTCACCTACAAGGACGACGAGGTCATCAAGAACATCGACGAGTTCAACGGCGACTTCGTCGCCCAGAACGTCAAGGTCCGCGAGGAGTCCCTGTTCGACTATCCGTTCGAGGACTCCGGGTACTTCCAGGAGGACTCGGGTCTCGCCTTCAAGCCCTATGTCATCAAGGAGGTGGGCGGTGCCCGCATCGCGGTGATCGGTCAGGCCTTCCCCTACACCCCGATCGCCAACCCGCGGCGCTTCATCCCGCACTGGACTTTCGGCATCCAGGACCAGCGCATGCAGGAGATCGTCGACGCCATCCGCGAGAACGAGAAGCCGGACGCCGTGATCGTGCTCTCGCACAACGGCATGGACGTGGACCTGAAGATGGCGGGCCGGGTCTCGGGCGTCGACGTGATCTTCGGCGGCCACACCCACGACGGCATGCCCGCGCCTTCCGTCGTCAAGAACAAGGGCGGCAAGACGCTGGTGACCAACGCGGGATCCAACGGCAAGTTTCTCGGCGTCATGGACATGGACATCAAGGGCGGCAAGGTGCGCGACTTCCAGTACCGGCTGCTGCCCGTGTTCTCCAACCTTCTGCCGGCGGACGAGGAGATGCAGGACTACGTCGACGGGGTCCGCGCACCTTACAAGGATCGCCTGGAAGAGAAGCTGGCGGTCGCCGAGGAGGTCCTCTACCGCCGCGGCAACTTCAACGGCACCTTCGACCAGGTGATCTGCGATGCGCTGCGCGAGATGAACGATGCCCAGGTCTCCCTGTCGCCCGGCTTCCGTTGGGGCACCAGCGTGCTGCCGGGGCAGGCCATCACCATGGACAACGTGATGGACCAGACCTGCATCACCTACCCCGAGACCTACCGGCGGGAGATGTCGGGCGCGGACATCAAGATCATCCTCGAGGACGTCTGCGACAACCTGTTCAACAAGGACCCCTACATCCAGCAGGGCGGCGACATGGTGCGCGTGGGCGGTCTGGACTACGTCTGTGATCCCACCGCCGCCATCGGAAACCGCATCAGCGAGATGACGCTGGACAACGGTACGCCCGTGGACCCCGGCAAGATGTACGTGGTCTCCGGCTGGGCCTCGGTGGCCGACCAGCCGCCGCCGGGACCGCCGGTGTGGGACCAGGTGGCCGACTACCTGCGGCTGAAGAAGACGATCAAGATCGACAAGCTCAACACGCCCAAGCTGAAGAACGTGGAGGGTAATCCGGGCATTGCCGAGTACGCGGGGAAGATCCTGTCGTAAGGCCGCTCCCGGCTCCGGAACCTGCGGGCGCCTACGGGCGCCCTTTTCGGTTGCAGGACGCCAGCCCCCGGCCCCGATCTGCAGCAGCGGGCCCGGTCCTGGGCGGAGCTGCCGCGGTCGTCGCTTCGGCATTGGACCTTGAGGGCGCTCACAGCGAGCTCACGGCCGACACAGAGGCGGAGCAGGAGGAGGCATGGTCAGGCTCCGGAGACCCCGAGTGTCGGAGAAACACTCAACTTATTCACTCATGGGGATGCCGGTCTATCGCAATTCTTCGGCTTCGATATCTTCCGGAGAAACGTCCTCGAACTGTATAACTTCGTCGATATAGCTATCAAGGATGCCCTGCATCGCCTCGAGCTGGCTCTTCATGTCATCCATTTCCGACTTGACGGCCTCGATCTCGTCGCGCGTCGCCTCCCGTTCCGTTTCGAGCTCATCCAGGCGATCGCCGTAGTCGCCCAGTATTACGCAAAGGGTGGCGCACTTGCTCGCACAGGCATCGGCTTCATTCAGTTGCGAAAGATAATCCGTGAACGAGCTGTAGACCTCCCAGATGCAGTCTATCGTTTCTGCCACGCTATCTATTGTCTGAAGAGCATCGAGGACACATAAGGCACAGATGGGTATTTCGACCAGTTTGCCATCCGGGGCCGGTACGGCGACCATGCAGATTCCGCATTCCGCAATAGCCTGAGCGCCCTGACCCAGGGTGGCCAGGCCTTCGGCCATACAGACGAGTGCTTTAATTATCGCGCCGTGCAAGTTGCTCGTTGCCTGCTCCTGTATCTCCTCGCACTCGGCGACGCAGCTGTCCATCAATTCGGTGAGTTCCTGACTCGGCATCGTCCCCGCTCCCAGGTCAATCGGCGAATTTCGCCAGATTAAAGATCTCGTATACGCCGGACGGAGGTCTGTCATCCGTAGCGGTGGTGTAGCTCCAGACGGCATTGAGCCGTTCCGGCCAGAGGGGAAACACCTTGTTAACCTCGTTGGCCATGGCATCGAGCCAGCTTTGCTTCTTCAACGCAGAATAGGCCAGCCGGTCCAGGCGAACCCGGTATTCATTGTCCTGTTCACTCTGGTAGACCTTGCCGTTCAGGTGAATGAGGCAGTCGTCCACCAGTCCGCGGGTGGTCAGGTTGGCATAGGACAAGGACACTTGGATACCAGTGTTGTCATCGGCCACATCCGTCAGGGTGAACATGGTCGCAACCTTGTCGGCGGATTCCCGGAAACTGCGCAGGCCCTTTACCCGGCCGGTCGCCTCGACCATTTTTCCGATATAGGAGCCCGGTTTTTCCATGAGCTGTTTCACACTGACGTTGACGCCATCCTCGATGGCGCTGGCCATGGGCAGCTCCAGGGCGTCCCGGACAGCCTGCCGCCAGACGCTGGAAGAGGCGGGCAAGCCACTGAGCTTGAGTAGGTGATAGGCAAGCGCATAGCTCCAGATGCATAAACGCACCATGGCGGCCACGTCCAGGCAAAGTTCACCCGCCTTGCGTTGCTCGGATTTCAGGCCGGTATCCACCGCGCCTGCCGTGATCTCTTGCGTGCTCGCCAACCATCCCACCATGTCCTCGAGAATCAATTCGACGTGGTTGATATAGGCTATGGAAACCTTCCGGAGAGAATCCCGGTCCTCCAGTTGTAATTGCTGCTGGACTTCCGAAAGGAAGCCCGTGACATTTCTATTCGCTACCCCAACATCGTCCAGGATGGAAGGTTGGAGTTCATCAGTTACCAGCCGGCCCTGTTGTTGTAATGCGGCCTCCTGGTAGCCTGCAAGAACCTGGCCATACAGGCCGACAACGGCCATCTTCATGGGCCATTCCCAGTTGAGATTGCCGAAGGGGTGCCGGTACAGACGTCCCAACATGTCCAGATATTGCTTGCGGACGTCCTTGTTGGTCATCAACACCCAGGCGCGTTTCATTCTCGGGGAGTTCAGGCCGCCGAGCTCGTCGGCATTCTGTATAAACAATTTCCGCAGGTCGGCCTCATCGACATCAAGGTCCGCTATGACTTCATTGAGCGAAGCCATATTGTCATTGCTGGAAGCGGTGAAGTCCGCCAACAATCTGTCTGAGCGGGTGATCTCCAGCGCCTTGAAGTAAGCCTGGCTCCGCAGCACCTGCCCTGCCTGCCTCGCGGGAGCCCAGTCGCCGGCGGCTAAACTGACCAGCACGTCTTTCAGTAATCCGCTGTCGCGTTTGATCTGAACGGGATTCATCCGTTTGGGAATGACAGTCGGCTTGTTGCTTCGAGTCTGGGATACGCTCATTCCGGCACGCCCTCCCGTTGGCGTTGTTGTTGGATTGTCAGCTGGATAGTATTGCCCGCTCTACGACATCGGCAAATGTATTGACAAGGATCCGATATGCCGAAGTACCGGCATGCCGTGGTCCGCGCCAAGGTGCGTCCCCGGAACAATCGCGGGAGGCAACGCCGGTGCCCCGGACCTCGGAGGGCGTGCCAACCGTCCGCGAGCGGGCAAGGGCAGAGCGCCTGAGAGCCCTCCATGCCCACGGATTGAGCTCGAACGGGTATGTCGAGCGAGGCGGGTTTGATGTGCAGCGGTCTGCCGTTGGCGCCGGTGGCTGACGGGGCTGGGCCTGTGCCGCGATTGCAGCCACGGAAGGGCGGCGAAGGGTCACAGCGCGCCGCGCCACTCGGTCGCTAGACCGTCAGCCCCCGGGGAGCACGCCGAGCTCGAGCCGGGCCGGCACCGCGCCGTCGGCGCCGATCTGCTCGGGCGGGGCTGCGGTGATCCGGGACGGATCGAGCCCGGCCTGGCCGGTGAGCTCCTCGACGACCGCCGCGGCGCGCCGCTCGGCCAGCGCCTGC
>JASFUT010000144.1:0-8113 GCA_050050175.1 Chromatiales bacterium | reverse complement strand
CGAAGGGCTGCCCGTGGACCGGCTGCTCATCGAAGCCCCGACCGAGATCGCCCGGGAGCTCTACCTGGGCGTGCTGGTGGACCGCGGCGCCGAGCGCGTGGTGATGATGGGCTCGGACGCGGGCGGCATGGCGATCGAGGAGGTGGCGGCCCGCTCCCCGGAGCGCATCCATCGCCTGTGGGTGGACCCCGCGGCGGGTCTCCAGCCCTATCAGTGCCGCCGCATGGGCTTCGCGCTCGGCCTGGACGCGGGTCAGATCGGCGGCCTGCAGGCGATCATGGCCGCCCTTCACCGGCTCTTCATCGAGACCGACGCGACCCTCGTCGAGATCAACCCGCTGGTGGTCACGGCGGGCGGTGGCCTGGTCGCGCTCGACGCCAAGCTCAACCTGGACGACAACGCCCTGTTCCGTCATCCGGAGCTCGCGTCCCTGCGCGACGAGAGCCAGGAAGATCCGAGAGAGGCCGCGGCGCGGGCCCACGATCTCAGCTACATCACCCTGGACGGCGAGATCGGGTGCATGGTCAACGGGGCGGGACTGGCCATGGCCACCATGGACCTGGTCAAGCTCCACGGCGGAGAGCCCGCCAACTTCCTGGACGTGGGCGGTGGCACGACCGCGGAGCGCGTGGCCGAGGCGTTCAAGCTCCTGTTGTCCGACCCGAAGGTCAAGGCGGTCCTGGTGAATATCTTCGGCGGCATCGTTCGCTGTGACCTGATCGCCGAGGGGATCGTCCAGGCCGTGCAGCAGATCGATCTGAGGGTTCCGGTCGTGGTGCGCCTGGAGGGCACGAACGCCGAGCAGGGCCTGGCCCGGCTCGCCGAGAGCGGGCTGGCGCTTTCGACCGCTTCGGACCTGGACGAGGCCGCGGAGCGGGTGGTCGCGGCCGCCCGCGGCGCCTGACGGGAGCGCGGTCCATGAGCATTCTGGTCGATGAAAGCACGCGGGTGGTCTGCCAGGGCTATACGGGGCGGCAGGGCACCTTCCACTCGGAGCAGGCCATCGCCTACGGCACCAATCTGGTGGGCGGGGTCACGCCGGGCAAGGGTGGCCAGCAGCACCTGGGAAGACCCGTCTTCGACACCGTGCACGATGCCGTGCGCGAGACCGGGGCGGATGCCAGCATGATCTACGTCCCGGCTCCCTTCGCCGCAGACGCCATCCTGGAGGCGGCCGACGCCGGCGTGGACGTCATCGCCTGCATCACCGAGGGGATTCCCGTGCTGGACATGGTGCGGGTGAAGGCGGCGCTCAAAGGGTACGACTGCCGCCTCATCGGACCGAACTGCCCCGGCGTGATCACGCCGGGACAATGCAAGATCGGTATCATGCCGGGGAATATCCACAGCCCGGGGCGGATCGGCATCGTCTCGCGCTCGGGCACGCTCACCTACGAGGCGGTATTCCAGACCACGCGGGAGGGACTGGGGCAGAGCACCTGCGTGGGGATCGGCGGCGATCCCGTCCAGGGCATGACCTTCATCGACTGCCTCGCGCTCTTCGAGGATGATCCGGACACGGAGGGCGTGGTCCTGGTGGGCGAGATCGGCGGCAGCGCGGAGGAGGCCGCCGCGCAGTTCATCCGCGATCGGGTATCAAAGCCGGTGGTCGCCTATATCGCCGGTGTGACCGCGCCGCCCGGCAAGCGCATGGGCCACGCGGGCGCCATCATCAGCGGCGGGGCGGGCACGGCCCGCGGGAAGTATGCCGCGCTGGAGGCCGCCGGTGTGACCACCGTTCGGTCGCCCGCCGACATCGGTCGGACCATGCGCCGCCTGCTCGCCGGTGGCTGAGCGGGGCGCCTCGCCCGTGAGCCGTCGATATTTGGAGAATTCGCGGCTTGCAGCCGCTCCTACGGCTTCAAGAGTTGACGTAGGAGCGCTCGTCGAGCGCGAAACGCGGTTGGGGTGCCCGCACCGCCCGCCTCATGGCGCCGTGTTCACGTATCGGAGCAATGCGGCAATCGATCTGTGGGCGGGCCGAGGGGGGCCACGCGCAGCCAGGCAGCACACCTCATGACCCTCCGTATCGCGATGGCGCAGCTCGACATGCTGGTCGGCGACGTGGACGGCAACGCCGAGCGCGTCCGCCAGGCCGCCCTGAAGGCCACGAACGAGCAGGGCGCGCACGCCATCGTCTTCCCCGAGCTCACGCTCACGGGCTACCCGCCGGAGGACCTGCTGCTGCGCAGGGAGCTCATCGAGCGGGTGGAGCGCGCACTGGGGAGGCTGTGCGGGGAGGTTCGCGGCATCGACGTCATCCTGGGCTACCCCCGGGCGAGCGGCGGCAAGCTCTACAACGCGGCGGGGGTTATCCGTGACGGTGCCATAGCCGCCGAGTACCACAAGGCCCTGCTGCCGAACTACAGTGTGTTCGACGAGAAGCGCTACTTCGAGCCCGGGGCGGAGCCCTGCGTGGTCGACATCCGGGGCGTACCCGTCGGCGTCACCATCTGCGAGGACATCTGGTTCGCGGCCCCCGCCCGGCGCGCCGCTGCGGCGGGGGCCCGGCTGCTGGTCAACCTCAACGCCTCGCCTTACCACACCGGCAAGGCGCCGGAGCGCGAGCAGCTGGTCGGCACGCGCGCCCGCGAGGCCGGCGTCCCCATCCTGTACGTCAACCTGGTCGGCGGGCAGGACGAGCTGGTGTTCGACGGAGGGTCCTTTGTGGCGGACGCCGAGGGGGAGATCGTCCAGCGATGCCGGTTCTTCGACGCCGAGCAGGCCATCGTGGAGATCGACACCGCCGAGACGGTGCGCCCGGTGCCCGGTCCCGTGCAGGACCACCCCGCGGAGCTCGAGAGCATCCGCCGTGCCCTGGTGCTCGGGATTCGGGACTATGTCCACAAGAACGGGTTTCAGGGCGCCGTCCTGGGTTTGTCGGGCGGCATCGACTCGGCGGTCACCCTCGCGCTCTCGGCGGAGGCGCTTGGAGGGGATCAGATCGAGGCCGTGTCCATGCCTTCGCGTTATACGGCGGACATGAGCAACGAGGACGCCGCCCGGCAGGCGCAGGGCCTGGGCGTTGCCTACCGCGTCATCCCGATAGAGCCCGCCTTCAAGGCGTTCCTCGAGATGCTGTCCGAGGAGTTCGGCGACCTGCCCATGGACGTCACCGAGGAGAACATCCAGGCGCGGTGCCGGGGCATCGTCCTCATGGCCATAAGCAACAAGAAGGGCAAGATCCTCCTCACCACCGGCAACAAGAGTGAGATGTCCGTGGGCTACGCCACGCTCTACGGCGACATGGCGGGGGGCTTCGCCCCGATCCGCGACCTGTCCAAGACCCTGGTGTACCGGATGGCAGAGCACCTGAACCGGGAGCGTGAGGTCATCCCGCGGCGGGTCATCGAACGGCCCCCGTCCGCGGAGCTCGCACCCGACCAGCAGGACACCGACTCGCTTCCCGCCTACGAGGTGCTCGACGCGATTCTGTTCCGCTACGTCGAGCAGGACAGGAGTGTGGCCGACATCGTCGCCGATGGCTTCGAAGAGGCGACGGTCAAGCGGGTCGCGCGTCTGGTCGATCGCAACGAGTACAAGCGCCGTCAGGCGCCCCCGGGCATAAAGATCACGCGCCGCGCCTTCGGGAGGGATCGCCGTTACCCGCTCACCAGCGGCTTCTGACGGGCCCGGCCGCTGCGTGCGGCCTTATGCCGGGCCCCTCCGGACTGCTACAATCCCGTGATCGAGCCGCCAGTGGTCAGGGAGCCCCCCACCATGAAGAAAGTCGACGCCATAATCAAACCGTTTAAGCTGGACGACGTCCGGGAGGCGCTCTCGTCGGCCGGAATCACCGGGATGACCGCCACCGAGGTGAAGGGGTTCGGCCGGCAGAAGGGGCATACGGAGCTCTACCGCGGCGCCGAGTATGTGGTGGATTTCCTGCCCAAGGTGAAGATCGAGATCGTGGTCAATGACGATCAGGTCGATGACTGCATCGAGGCTATCACCGGGGCCGCCCGCACCGGCAAGATCGGCGACGGCAAGATCTTCGTCAGCGACGTGGCGAAGGTGCTCAGGATCCGCACGGGCGAGGAGGACGAGGCGGCTATCTGACCCCGCCTCAGTTCTTGTCCAGCTCCAGGAACTTCCAGACCCGGCCGAGCAGGGTCTCGTCCACCTCGGGGGGCTCGGCGAAGTTGCCCTGGGCCTCGTTGAGCGCGAGCACCCGCTGGGCGTCGGCGGACAGCTCCTCCAGGCCCAGCTTCCCGTAGGCCTCGACCATGATCTGCAGGGCGTCCTTCACCGCGGGGGTGCGCTGGTACTTCTCCACGACCTCCTCGGCCCGGTTGGCCGCGGCCACGTAGGCGCCCCGCTTCATGTAGTAGCGGGCCACATGGACCTCGTGGCGGGCCAGCGTGTTGCGCAGGTACACCATGCGCTGGCGCGCGTCGTCGGCGTACTCGCTGTCGGGAAACCGGGTGACGACCTCGGAGAAGTCGTTGAAGGCGTCGACCGCCGCTCCGGGGTCCCGCTGGGAGGTGTCCGTGGGCAGAAACCGGGAGATGAAGTCCAGGCTCCGGTTGAAGTTGACTATGCCCTTCATATAGTACGCATAGGCCAGATACGAGCTTGCGGGGTGGAGCTCGATGAATCGGTCCAGCGCCGCGAGCGCCGATTCCGGCTCGCCGTACCTGTAGTAGGCGTAGGCCACGTCGAGCTGGGCCTGGGTCGCGTAGCGCCCGAAGGGATAGCGTGCCTCGAGCTTCTCGTAGAGCTCGATGGCCTTCTCGTAATCCCCCTCGGCCAGCGCCCCGGAGGCTTCCGAGTAGAACTTGCTGGCCGTCCAGTTGCGGGTCTTGTCCTCGTCCGTGGGAAAAAGCCCGCACGCGGTCAGGGTCGCGGCGAGGAGAAGAACGCTTAGAATCTTGAGCTTGGCCATGGCGCCCGTCGTCGGTGGCTCCTAAAACTCGGCAGTATAACCCAAACCGATCGCCCGGACAGGAACCCCGGGCCCACCGGAGCCCGGCCCCCCGTCAACGTCCCCATGATCGACCCGCAGCGCATCCTCGAGCTCTCCGCCCGAATCCCACCGGACATGGCCGGGCGGCGCCTGGATCAGGCCCTGGCGATCCTGTTCGGGGACTTCTCCCGCAGCCGGCTTCAGGCGTGGGTCCGGGAGGGGCGGGTCACGCTCGGAGGGCGTCCGTGCCGGGCCCGCGACAGGGTGGCGGCCGGGGACGAGGTCCGTCTGGCCGCCGTCCTGGACGACCGCGGCGCTTGCCGGCCGCAGGCGATACCGCTGCGGATCCTGTTCGAGGACGCCTCGATCCTGGTGGTGGACAAGCCGGCCGGCCTGGTCGTCCATCCGGCCGCGGGCAACCCCGACGGCACGCTGCAGAACGCGCTGCTCCACCACGACCCGTCGCTGGCCGTGCTGCCCCGCGCGGGCATCGTCCACCGCCTGGACAAGGACACCAGCGGGCTCATGGTGGTGGCGCGCACCACCGCCGCGCACAAGACCCTGGTCCACGCCCTGCAGACGCGGCGGGTCCGCCGCGAGTACCGGGCGCTGGTGACGGGCGAGATTACCGCGGGCGGGACGGTGGATGCTCCCATCGGCCGACATCCCGTGCATCGCACCCGCATGGCGGTGGTGCCTGCGGGAAAGCCGGCCGTCACCCACTACCGGGTGGAGGAGCGATTCAGGGCCCACACCTGGCTGCAGGTGATCCTCGAAACGGGCAGGACTCACCAGATCCGTGTCCACATGGCCCACATCCGCCATCCCCTGGTGGGTGATCGCGTCTACGGTCGGCTGCGCCTCCCGGCCGGCGCCTCGGCGTCTCTGAGGGAGGCCCTGCTGGACTTCAGACGCCAGGCCCTGCACGCGGTCAAGCTCGGCCTGGAGCACCCGGCGAGCGGCGAATGGCTGGAGTGGTCCACGCCCGTCCCCTCGGATCTGGAGCGTCTGCTGGGGGTCATGCGGGGGGATAGCCGTGGATGACCCGGAGTGGATCCTGCCGGACTGGCCGGCGCCCCCGGGCGTAAGGGCGGTTTCCACCACCCGCCGGGGCGGATGCAGCACCGGCCCGTACGCGTCCCTCAATCTCGCGTTGCACGTGGGCGACGAGCCGGACCGGGTTCGGCGCAACCGGGCCCTTGTGCGGGACCGCCTCGGCCTCCCCGTCGAGCCGTTCTGGCTCGAGCAGGTTCACGGCTGCACGGTGGCGGATGCCGGCGGCCGCGCCGCCCGCGCCGATGCCTCGTTTGCCGAAGACGGCGGAGCCGTCTGCGCGGTCCTCACGGCGGACTGTCTGCCTCTGCTGCTGTGCAACCGCGAAGGCAACCGGGTGGCCGCGGTTCACGCCGGCTGGCGGGGGCTGGTCGCCGGGGTCGTCGAGCGAGCGGTTGCCCGTTTCCCGGACGCTCCCGGGCACCTGCTGGCCTGGATGGGCCCCGCCATAGGGCCGGGTGCGTTCGAGGTCGGGGAGGAGGTCCTTGGCGTCTTCACGGAGGCCGATCCCGGCTGCCGGGGCGCCTTCATGCCCCGCGGACGCGGCAAGTGGCTGGCCGACATCTTCGCCTTGGCACGCCGCAGGCTCGCGGGTCTCGGGATCGGTTTCATCGGTGGCGGGGATTGCTGTACAGTATCCGACCCTGACAGGTTCTTCTCCTTCCGGCGAGACGCGACCACGGGCCGCATGGCTTCACTGATCTGGATAGAGCGGGATCCGGGCGACCGCCGCTGAAGTTCTTCACCTGGGAGGCCGCGGCTTGAACGACTGGAAGATGCTGACCCTGGTCGGCGAGGACCGACCGGGCATAGTGGCCCGGGTCACCGATGCGCTCTACCGCCACGGATGGACCCTGGGTGAGGCGTCGATGATGCGTCTGGGCGCCAACTTCACCATCCTGATGATGATCTCCGGCGAGGGCGACCCCGAGCCACTGCTCGCCCCCGTGGCCGGGGAGCTGGCGCTGCGCATCCATGTGGACCCGATCTCCGGCGGGCTGCACCGGCACCTGGTCCCCAACATCCGCGTGCGCGTCGTCGGCGCGGACCGAGCGGGCATCGTCGCCCAGGTCACGGGCGCGCTTGCGCAGGCCGGGCTCAACATCCTCGAGCTGGACTCTGACGTGGCGGGCTCCCAGGACAAGCCGGTCTATATCATGACCATCGAAGGCTATGCGGACGCCACGGTAGAGGCCCTGCAGGAAGCGGTCCGGGACCTGCGCGAGCAGGGGGTGGAGGTGAGCGTCTCCGCCATCGAGACCCTGATCGGCTGATTCGATGGCGGTGCTGGAGATTCTGACGGTACCGGACGACCGCCTGAAGCAGCCTTCCGAGCCGGTGCAGGTCTTCGACGGCGACCTCCGGGCCTTCATCCGGGACCTCGAGGAGACACGCCGCGCCGGCCCCGCTGCCGTCGGCATCGCGGCCCCCCAGGTCGGCCGGCTCCAGCGCATCGTGATCGTGGACTGCTCGCAGACCCGCAAGCCGGTGCCCAACCACGGCCACCTGACCCTGGTGAATCCCGAGATCACCGACTGGGAGGGCTTCGAGCTGGGCCGCGAGGGGTGCCTGTCCGTCCCCGACTACACCGGGAACGTGATCCGCGCTGAGCGCATCCGGCTCCGGGCCCAGGATGCCCACGGGGAGCGCAGGGAGTACGAGATGGAAGGGTTCGAGGCGCGTGCGGTGCAGCACGAGGTCGACCACCTGGACGGCCTGATCTTCATCGACCGGGTGGTTAGCCGGCGCACGGACCTCTTCCAGCGCAAGGTCTACCAGAAGGCGGGCGGGTCTACCGGCAAGGCCTCGACGGGCGGCTGAGCAGGCGATCCGGGCAAGCGGATGGAGCCACTGACCGGACTGCTGCTCGCGGGCCTTGCGGCCGCCGCCACCGCCTTTCTCTACCGTCTTTTCAGTCTCGTGCGCGCCGCCAACCTAACCGACTGGGGCAGCGGGTGGCTCAACCTGCTCGACGGTGTGAACCGGCTGTTCTGCCGCTACTATCACCGCATGAACGACGTGGTGCTGCCGCTTCCTGCCGAAGGAGCGGCCATCGTCGTGGCGAACCACGTGTCGGGGCTGGACCCTCTGCTCCTGATTGCCGCAAGCCGCAGGCCCTTGCGGTTTCTCATCGCCCGCGAGCAGTTCGAGCGA
>JASFUT010000143.1:0-8161 GCA_050050175.1 Chromatiales bacterium | reverse complement strand
GCAGGGCGGCGACGCCGAAGCGGTCCCGGATCGCGTCGACCACCGAGTCCACGTGCCGCTCCCGTCCCTCCTCGAACAGCCCCGGCTGTTGCGCCCCGGGGTTGTCAAACCCGCTGACGCCCACGCCGAGCAGACGCAGCGGGGGGTGCCCCCTCGGGATGCGGGTGCCATACAGGTGCATGGCCGTATCCCGGATGACCGCCGTGACATCGGTGGGCTCGGGCAGGGTCGTCGAGCGTGTCAGGGTGGAGAAGTCCGCATAGCGCACCTTGATGGTCAGGGTGCGCCCTGTCAGTCCCTGACGGCGGAGGCGCCAACCCACCTGCTCGCTCAGGTCCGCCAGCCACGCCCGGATCACCGCCGGGTCCGAGATGTCGCGGGCGAAGGTGCTCTCGTGGGAGATGGACTTGGCCTGTCGCTCGGGCACCACCGGTCGCTCGTCCAGGCCGCGGGCGAGGTGCCAGAGGTGGTCGCCCAGTCCGCCCAGCTGCAGGCGCAGCAGCTCCTGGGCCTGGCGGCGGAGCTCTGAGACCGTCCGGATTCCGAGACGCTCGAGGCGCCTTTCGGCAGCCGGACCCACACCCCAGAGGCGGGTCACGGGCAGCGGGTCCAGGAGGTCCTGGACGGACCCCGGATGCACCACGACCAGCCCGTCGGGCTTCTCCAGATCGCTGGCCAGCTTGGCGAGGAACTTGTTGGGCGCGACCCCCACGGAGGCGGTCAGGCCGAGCTCTCCCCGGATCTCGCGCTTGATGCGCCGGCCCAGGTCCTCGGCGGCGCCGAACAGCCTGCGGCTGTGGGTGACGTCCAGGAACGCCTCGTCCAGGGAGAGCGGCTCGATGAGCGGCGTGTAGCGCTCGAAGATCGCCCGGATGTGGCCGGACACCTCGGCATAGAGGGCGTGCCGGGCGGGCACCACGACGGCGTCGGGACACAGGCGCAGGGCAACGGCCGTGGGCATGGCGCTGTGCACGCCGAAGCGGCGCACCTCGTAGCTCGCGGCGGCGACCACGCCGCGGCCCTCGGGGGTGCCGCCGACGATGAGCGGCCGGCCCGCGAGCTCGGGCCGCTCCCGCACCTCCACCGAGGCGAAGAAGGCGTCCATGTCCACGTGGATGATCGAACGGCGCATGACCCGAAGCATATCAGCTGCCCGACGACGGCCGCCCGTTGCCCGGCCCGGTTGTGCGGGATGCTCCCCGCAAATGGCGGCGTGCCCGCGCCGGTCGGAAGGCGGCAGATTCGTTGCGCCAGATCAAAGTCCTGGGCCCGAGAGCGCACTAGACTCCTTGGACCTATATGTCCCCCGCTCCGGCGGGGCGCGTCGGGTCAAAGCAGTCCGTCAGAGATTGTCGTACACGCACCACCACTGGCGCCGCCGTGTGGACGGTGGAGGAGATCGAACCATGTCAGAATTGACTGTAAGCGGGAAGACCATCCCGCTCAACGAGCACGGATTCCTGGTGAACTTCGGGGACTGGAGCCCCGATGTCGCCAAGGCGATGGCGGAGGAAGACCGCCTCGAGCTGATGGATTGTCACTGGGACGCCTTCGCATACATGCGCGAGTACTACTCGACCTACGAGGTCCCGCCCAATCCCCGCATCCTGATCAAGGAGGTCGGCGACAAGCTCGACCAGCGAAAGTGCACGAAGAAGACCCTGGACGAGCTCTTTCCTGAGGGCGGCTGCAAGCACGCGTGCCGCCTCGCAGGCCTACCGGAGAGCTTCTGCTACTCCTGCTGATCGGCGACCTTCGAATGCCGAGTGGACGCGGCGGCCCCCCGGGCCGCCGCGCTTCATCGGATGAGCTTCCAGAAGGGAATGACCGAGAGATAGAGCACGGCCAGGACAACCGCCAGGTAGAGCAGGAATCGCAGGGGGTCTTCCCGAAGGATGTGCACCAGCCGGCGCTCCCGGCCCTGCTCCCGCAGGCGCTCGTACTCGGCCCTGCGGGTGTCGCGCCGCTCGCGCTGGTAGGCGGCGATGAGCGCCCTCGCGCGCTGCAGGTCCCGGGCGTCGGTCAGCCAGATCCCCGGCGTTCCCAGGCCGAGCAGCCCGCCCGTCGTCTCGTGAAAGACGATGCCTTCGGAGGCGAGCAGCGCCCGGAGCTCCTCGGCCTCGTCCTCGGGGACGGCCCTCAGGGAGTACAGCAGTACCGCCATGGTCCGGCGCTGGTCATGCCCCGCCACCCGGGCAGCGTGGCGAGGACGGTCGCCCCGCCGCTGGTCCATCGGATCGCGCAGCGGCTCGCCCCGGCATGCTCATCGCGGCCGTCGGCAGGGAACCGGCGCAACCTGGAGCTTGGCGGCGCCTCCCTGCGCCGCCGGAGAGGCACGATCGATCAGGGCTTCCCCGAGCCCCGCTGGGCCGATTCCTCGAGGCGCTTGATCCGCTCCTTGAGCCGGCGGATCTCCGCGGCCGTGGGATCCTGGGCGCCGGAGACCGGTGCGCCGCTCTGGGGCGGCATGGCGCCGTAACCGGGAGCGCCGCCCTGCATCGGCATGCCGCCATAGCCGGGACCGCCCCCCTGCATCGGCATGCCGCCATAGCCGGGACCGCCCCCCTGCATGGGCATGCCGCCATAGCCGGGACCGCCCCCCTGCATCGGCATACCGCCATAGCCGGGACCGCCCCCCTGCATCGGCATACCGCCGTACTCCTGGCCACCACCGTACCCGGGGCCACCACCGTACCCGGGGCCACCGCCGTAGCCCGGTCCGCCGCCGTAGCCCGGTCCACCGCCGTAGCCCGGTCCACCGCCGTAGCCCGGTCCACCGCCGTAGCCGGGACCGCCACCGTAGCCCGGTCCACCGCCATAGTCGCCGTAGCGGTCGTTGTCGTTGCCGCCGCCCATCCACTTGGACGGATTCATCATGTTGCCGAAGTCCATCGCGCAGACCGGCGCGGCGAGCATGAGACCAACGGCCGCGGCCGCGAGATGTCTGATCAACTTGGTTTCCATCACTCCTCAACCTCCAACTTCATTCTCAAACTTCGTTGTATGTTGCTCCCCCGCGGCGCCGGGCGGATCGACCCGTCCCCGGGCGCGGTCCGCACACCTTAACCCGGGGAGCGCCGGGGAGACCAGCGGAATGAACCGCGAGGGTCAGGAATCGAGGAAGCGGGGGGCCGCAGCGGACCGGACGGCGGAGATCATCCTGTCCGAGAGCCGCTTCCGGACCGCGAACCGGACCTTGTAGACATCGGCTTCCTCCATGACGGCGATCATGTAGTCGTCGCTCGTGGTCAGCTCGTCGACCAGGCCCAGTTCCAGTGCCTGGGTGCCGTGCCAGTACTCTCCCGTGGACACGCGCTCGAGGTCGAGTCCGGGACGGTATCGCCGGATGAACTCCTTCAACAGTCCCTGGGTCTCCTCGACCTGCTCCCGCAGCTTGGCCCGATCCTCCTCGGTCGTCTCGCCGAACAGGGTGACGGTGCGCTTGAACTGTCCGGCCTTGACCTGCTCGAAATCCACGCCGTGACGCTCCAGGAGGCGGTGGAAGTTGGGGACCTGGGCGAGCACCCCGATGGAGCCGACCACCGCGAACGGGGCGGCCAGGATGCGGTCGGCCACGCTGGCCATCAGATAGCCCCCGCTTGCGGCCACCTTGTCCACGGCGACGGTCAGCGGCACACCCCTGTCGCGCACGCGCGCGAGCTGGGACGCGGCAAGGCCGTGCTCATGCACCAGACCGCCCGCATTCTCGAGACGCACCAGCACCTCGTCGGCTGCCCCGGCCTCGGAGAGCACGGCGCTCACCTCCTCGCGCAGGGCCGCGACGCCCGTGGCCCGGATATCTCCGCGGAAGTCGATGACGAACACGCGGCGGCGCTCCGCCGGCCGCGCACCCCGCTCCTTCCGCTCCCGGCGAAGCAGGCGGCCGAGCTGACGCCGGGGCATCATCGCGCCACGAACGGCCTGCCGCAGACCCTCGTGCCTGCGGTTGAGGTTCTTGACCTCCAGCCGCTCCGCGGGCCTGGCGCCGCCGCGCACCGCGGCCGCCCAGAGTGCGAGTAGCGCCCCGGTGGCGACCACCAGGGTGCCCGCCTTCGCGAGGAACAGGAGATAGGACGCCAGCGCATCGGGCATTCGGGTGAGCCAGGCCGATGGTCGGATTCAAGCCTCCGCCGCTCCCGACGGGCGAGCGGGCGGAGGCGCGAGAGAAGCATAGCACGGCGCCCCAGTGAGCCTCGGGGCGCCTGCGGCCGGGCCGGCGGGCGGGAAGGCCGGAGAACGCGCGGACCGTCAACGGTCCCGGGAGGGACCGGGGCCCCCGCCCTCGGGCGGGAGGTCGGTGGGCGCCTCGCTGTGATACTGAATGCGCTCGGGCGCGACCGCCCCGCCCGAGATGACGAAGTTCATCGCCTCGTCGATGCTCCAGTTGGTCGAGGTGAGGCTCTCCACGGGCACGATCTCGACGTAGCCGTTGGTGGGATTGGGCGTGGTGGGGACATACACGGCCGCCAGGGCCTCGCCGGTTCGATCGTCGCTGAAGGTCCGTGTCACCAGCCCCACCGCCTTCATGTCCCGGTGCGGGAAGTCGATGAGCACCACCCGCTGGACCCCCTTGGGCTGCTGCTGCAGCGCCGTGACCAGCTTCTTTACCCCGCCGTAGACCGTGGTGATGACGGGCACCCGCGCGAGCAGCGACTCGAAGCCATCGAGGATGCGGCGCCCGACGACCCGACTGACCGCCCAGCCCAGCAGGTAGAGTGCGGCCAGGGTGATGAGGACCGCCAGGGCGTTGTGGAACCAGGGATGGATCAGCAGATCCGCAACGAAGGGATGGCGGTCCTGGAGGTTCCGCGAGATGCCCGCCACCCAGGGGCGGCCGAGCCTCGAGAGCTGGCGGAGCACGAAGTCGAACAGCACCCAGGTCACCCACAGGGGCACCGCGGTGAGGATGCCGCTGACCAGATAGCGTCGGGTATACATGCTGCCGTCCTGGAAGATCGCGCTTCGAGCCGCGGCGACCGCCGACCGGGATCAGGCCACGAGCTGCGCGCAGACGTGGTCGGCGAATCCCGCCCCCGCCTCCGCGAGCACGTTGAACGCGGCATCCACGCCGGCGGCCTCGAGCTCCGCCATCTCGTCGGGATAGCGCGCGATCGCCGCGATGCGCCCCGAATAGCCGCTGTTCTTCAGCTGCTGCGCCGCGAGCAGGTTCTCCTGGTGGCTGGACAGGGTGAGCATCACGAGCCGCACCCGCCCGGGCTGGAGCTTGCGCCAGAAATCCGGATCCGTGGCATCGTCGCGGATCACGTTGCGCCCGGACTCCTGCAATGCCTCCACGGTGCGCGGATTGTAATCCAGCCCGAGAACGACCTTCCCGTAACGCTGCTCCATGGCTTCGTAGGCGCCGTTGCCGACGTGCCCCATGCCGAAGATCAGGATCTCGGCGGCGCCCGGATCCACCGGCCGGTCCTCGGGAAGCAGCCGGGCGGTCTCCCAGCCCTGCAGACCGTCGTGCAGGCGGTCGTACAGGGCATGGGAGAGGGCGTTCAGCGGCGAGGCCAGGACGAAGGTCAGGGCCACGGCTATGGCCAGCACCCCGAGCCACTGGGGCTCGAGCCAGCCGTTCCCCACCCCGACGGCGCCCACGATCAGGCCGAACTCGCTGTAGTTGGCCAGGCTGAGAGAGGCCAGGAACCCCGTGCGGACCCTCAGGTGGAAACGGGTCATCAGCCAGAAATAGAGGGCGACCTTGAGAGGCAGCGCGGCCACCAGCAGGACCCCGAGCCCCAGGGCGGGCAGGTCCGGCAGCCCCCCCATCCCGATACTCAGGAAGAAGCCCACGAGGAACAGATCCTTGAACCCCAGCAGGGCCTTGGCGAGCTCCGAGGACTTGGGGTGGCCCGCCAGAAGCATGCCCACGAGCAGGGCGCCGAGGTCGCCCTTCACCTGCACCAGGTCGAAGAGCGCCGCGCTCCCCACGGCCATGAGCAGCCCGTAGAGGATCAGGAGCTCGCCGTGTCCGCTGCGGTTCATCAGCCCCGTGAGGATGGGGCGGAGTGGAATCAGCGCGAGCAGGAGCACGGCCCAGGGTGCGGGCAGCTTGCCCGTGGACAGCACCAGGAAGACGACGGCGGCGATGTCCTGCATGATCAGGATGCCGATGGCCGTGCGCCCGTGGTTCGACGCCATCTCCCCCCGGTCCTCCAGCACCTTGACGGCGAAAACCGTGCTGGAGAAGCTCAGTGCGAAGGCGATCAGCATGGCCGCCCCCCAGGGCGAGCCGCCGAGGGACGCCAGTCCCGCCGCCGCCGCGAGCCAGATGAGCGGCGTGAGGACCAGCAGGGTGGCGCCCATATGGAGTGAGGCCACCCCCCACACCTGCGCCTTGAAGAGGGTCTCGACCCTGAGCTTGAGACCGATGGTGAACAGCAGAAGAGTGATGCCGAGCGCGGCCACCTCCTCCAGCAGGGTCCCGCCCTCGGCGCCGAGCCCGTTGAGCACGAAGCCCGCGACGAGGAAGCCCACGAGAGGCGGCAGACCGACCCGGCGGGCGGCCAGCCCGAGACCGAATGCTACGGCGATCCAGATGGGATCCATGCAGATGGGACACCTGTGCAATGGCGCGGACAAGGGTAGGCGGCCCGGCGGGGAAAATCAAAGCGGCGGCCGGAGCGTCCTTCGGCCGGGGGACTTTGCGCTATGTTGGGGGCAGGAGGCGCTCTCTATGCTTTCGGACACCATCCCTCGATGACCGGCTTCGTGAAGCCCGGATCCATCGCCCGGCGGATCTGGGGCAGCTCGGACCTGATCCTGCTCGTGTTCGCCGGCACCGCGGGAGAATTCGCCCTGAACCGGGCGGTGGACTGGCTGTTCTTCACCAACCGGCTCCCACGCGACCCCATGGGCAGGCTGCTGTCCACGGCCGCGTTCGCGCCGCGGATCTTCTTCGCGGAAGCCGAGGACGCCCGCCGGACCATCGAGCGCGTCAACACCATCCACCGCGGCGTGGAGGACGCCCGCGGCACGCACATCCCCGAATGGGCCTATCGGGACGTCCTCTACATGCTCATGGACTATTCGGAGCGCGCCTTCGGCCTCCTCGAGCGCCGGCTCAGGCCGACCGAGCAGGAAGAGCTGTACGACGCGTATCGACGCATCGGCGTGCTCATGCGGATCCCCGATCTGCCCGAGGGCTACGAGGCCTGGTGCGCGGACCGCGGCGCTCACATGGAGCGCGACCTGGCGTTCAGCGATCACACCGCGCGACTCTACCGCCAGTACCGCCGCCAGCTCGGCGAATGGCGCTACGCCCTCCTGCTCGGAGTCCAGGCGGCGCTGCTCCCGGAGCGGGTCCGGGGCCTGCTGAACGTGCCTCCGGCTCGCGCCCTGGACCTGGCGATGCGCGCGTACGGAACAGTGCGGGTATCGCCCCTGCGCGCGCTTGCCCACCGCCTGCTCCTGCCCCGGGGCTTCCGTGAGCGGATCGCCCGTCTGGATCGGCCCGACGCCCCCGTTGCGTCCCCCTGATCCCGGGTCGAGCCGTCGGGCTCCCCGGCGCCCCTGCGGTGCCCGTCCGGGCCGCCGCGGGGCGTTCAGGGGACATTCATCCGCCCGCCCTTATCCTGTAGACGAGCCTGGACACAGGCGGGCGACAAACAGGAGGAACCGAAGATGAGCCCCTACTTCAAACGACTGACCACGGCCGGCGCCGCGCTGGCCCTCATGGTCCCCGCATTTACCGGCGCCGCGGCCGAGCGGGATTACGGCCCGGGACATCACGACTCCCCGGGGCCCGCGCGCCACTACGACGATTACGACCGTCGTGGCGACGACCACGGCCGTTACGACCACGACGAGCGCTATTACCGCGACGACCAGCACCGGGGTCACGGCCGCTTCCTGTACTTCAATGCCCGAAGCGACAGGCAACAGGAGCGGATCGAGCAGGGCATCCGCTCGGGCGCCCTGACGCGCGAGGAGGCCGAAAAGCTCCTCGACCAGCAGCGCCGCCTCGACCGGACCATGGACCGATTCGCCGCGGACGGCCGTCTCACGGCCGAGGAGCGGCGCATCCTCGAGGACCGCTACAACCGGGCGAGCGACAGGATCGCGGACCTGAAGCACAATGACCGCTACCGTCGTGGATCCTACGGGTACCGGCCCGGCTACGACCGCGGCTACGGGCCGGGCTACGACGGTCCCT
>JASFUT010000142.1:0-8223 GCA_050050175.1 Chromatiales bacterium | reverse complement strand
CCTTCCCGCTCCGCCTTGCCGGCGCAGGCGATGCACAGTGCCGCCGCCGGGTCGTACTCCAGCCGCCTCTCGGCAATGTCGCCGCCACACTGCACGCAGTATCCGTACTCTCCCTCGGCAATGCGGCGCAGGGCGGCCCTGATCTTGCCCAGCTCCGCCTGGCGTCGCCGGGCGAGCTCCTGGGACATGGCCTGGCCCTGGAGGGCGTCCATCCGCGAGAGGCGGCCCTGGCGGGTCTGGTCGAGCTCCACCGTGCCGCCGGTTTCCGCTCCCACCTCCTCCAGCTCCAGCAGCTCCCGCTCCAGGCGCTTCAGACGCTCACGGAAGTGAGCGATCCGATCCTCGTCGATGCTCATCGGCTTCTCCCTGAAGTCGGCCAACGCCCGACGCTGCGCTGCCGCCCCGGGTCCCCGAATGGGAGATGTCCCCGCGGGCGAGCCCTCCGGCGTCTGTCAGTGCTCCATCAGCCCCTCGGCGCGCATGAGATCCAGTCCGTAGTCGATCGCGACCGCGTAGGACATGTTGGTATCGTGCGGCGGCGCCCGGTCCCAGTCCATGCTGCCGCGCACCACCTCGGCCGGCTCGAAGCGTCCGCTCACCAGCCCGATGATGTGTCCGTCGGCGACGTGGACCAGAGGGCCGCCGCGGTCGCCGTCGTGGACCATGTTGTCGAACAGGATGAGCCCGGTGTCGTTGGGGGAGCGCAGCTTCGCGCTCACCACCGCGTTCATGGTGATCACGGTATGCAGCTGCTGATGCCCGAAGGAGTACCCGAGGCACATGACGCTGGCCCCCGGGCGGACGTTCTCCGTCGAGCCGAGGAAGTCGTCCGGCACCCCGATGTCCACCGGCTGGTCGATCTTGAGCAGTGCCACGTCGTGCTCCTTGTCCTGGCGCGCCACCGAGACCTGCATGCCCGCCACGCGGTCGAAGGTCATCGGCGCGAATCCGTTGCTGAACGAGGTGGGCACGATGAGCAGGCCCACGGGTCTGGCGACCAGGTGTGCCGCGGTCAGCAGATAGCCGCCGCGGTGGACCAGAAAGGACGACCCCACAAAGGTGAGGGCATCGCCTTCGTCGCGCATCAGCATCATGCAGCCGCTGCGGAACTTTCGGCTGACCTCCTGCAGCATGGCTCGTCTACCCCTCCCCGGTCGGAGCGCCGGCCTTCGCCGGTGGTTGCCGTTCGGACACGCCCACCCAGAAGCGCTTTCGCCCGAAGGTGGGCATCCGGCGCGTGGCGCTGGTGCGGAACTCCGGCCCCTGGTAACCCTCCAGCGAGATGTTGAATCCCTGGCCCGTCTTGTACTCAGACAGTCCCTTGTGCAGGGAGTAGCACATCCCGAGAAGGATCGCGGCGAAGGGCAGGCCGGTGGCGATCGCCGCGGTCTGCAGGGCCACCAGCCCACCGCCGATCAGCAGCGTCGCCGCGACGACGCCTTCCAGCACCGCCCAGAAGATGCGCTGGACCTTGGGCGGCTCGGTGTTGCCCCCCGCGGTGATGATGTCGATAACCAGAGACCCGGAGTCCGACGAGGTCACGAAGAAGGTGATCACCACCATGATAGCCAGGGTGGAGCTGAGGAGGTTCAGCGGAAAGTTCTCCAGGAGCACGAACAGGGAGATGGGGATGTTGTCCTGGACCGCCGCGGCGATCCCCCCGCCGCCGAACATCTCGATCTGCAGCGCGCTGTTTCCGAAGGTGGTGACCCAGAGAAAGGTGACCACCGTCGGCACGAACAGCACCCCCTTTATGAACTCCCTGATGGTGCGTCCGTAGGAGACACGGGCAATGAACATGCCGACGAACGGGGACCAGGCGATCCACCAGCCCCAGTAGAAGACGGTCCACCCGTTCTGCCACTCGGTGTTCTCGTAGGTCTCGTTCCACGTGCTCAGCTGCGCGAAGTGCTGCAGGTAGTAGCCGATGTTCTCCACCAGGGCATTGAGGATGAAGAGGGTGGGACCCATCAGCATCACGAAGAACATCAGCACGGCGGCCAAGATCACGTTGAGCTGACTGAGCCGCTTGATTCCCGCATCCAGCCCCTTGACCACTGACCAGGTGGCCACGGCGGTAATGCCCGTGATCAGCACCAGCTGGACACCGGTCGACTGGGGGACCGCGAAAAGGTGGTTCAGCCCCGCATTCACCTGCTGGACGCCCAGGCCGAGCGACGTGGCCACGCCGAACATGGTGGAGACCGTGGCCATGATGTCGATCATGTTTCCGATGGGCCCGTAGATACGCTCGCCGAACACCGGGTAGAACACGGCTCGTATGGACAGCGGCAGCCCTTTGTTGAAAGCGAAGAAGCCCAGCGACAGCCCCACCAGGGAGTACATGGCCCAGGGGTGGAAGCCCCAGTGCAGGAAGGTGAAGTCCATGGCGGTCCGGGCGGCCTGCGGTGTTCCGGGCTCGGCCAGCGGGGAGGAGACGAAGTGGAACATCGGCTCGGCCACTCCGTAGAACAGAAGACCTATGCCCATGCCCGCACTGAACAGCATCGCGAACCAGGCGACGGTGGAGAACTCCGGCCGGGCTCCCTCACCGCCCAGACGGATGTTTCCGAACCGTCCGAGCAGCAGCGAGATCACGAAGATAAGCACCACGTTCATCGCGGCGACGAAGAACCAGCCCGCGTAGTGGGAGATGGCGCCCTGCACCAGGTTGAACAGGTCGTCCACGTTCTTCTCGAAGAACAGGGTCAGCGCGACGAACAGGACGATGACGCCGGCCGAGATGAAGAAGACGTAGGGGTGGACGTCGAGCTGGAACCAGCCCGGCCTTTCCGCCGTCGATTGGGGTTGCCGCGGATCGCTCATGGAATGCCCCGCCTGAGTCCGGTTGCTGTTTGCATCTGTGGCTCGGCCGGCGCTTTACGCCGCGGCGGCTCCCGGCGCCCCGGCCCGCATCGTCCTCTGGGGGGAGGCCGCCTGCAGCCGCATCGTCGCCGCTCTGGCCGAGCTTCAGTGGTAATCAGGGTGTGGCTAAGGCCCCTGGCTCCGGCGACGGCTCTCAGGGGCCTGACCTCAAGGGTAACCCAGGCTGGCCTCGGTTGCATGCGCCTCCCTGGCCGGGCGGCCCGGGCTCCGTTAGGCTCCCGGAGAGACCGCCGCGACCCAAGGCACGAGGAAGGCCGCCTCCAATGCCCCGTTCCGCCCACCGCGTGCACAGGGCGCGCCCGTGCGAGGGGTGAGGACAAGACGTGAAGAGTATCGCGAAGGTCGACACCCGGCTGCAGCGCACCGCCTACGGCGGGCCGGCGCTGGTCATGGGCGTACTGTTCACGGCCCTGGGGGTCTTCCTCGCGCTCGGCGGATTCGGCCTCATACCCCTGGGCGGCAAGGCGAACGCGCCGCTGTGGGTCATCGGGGCCATTGGCGTGGCCTTTGCCCTCAGCGGGCTGCTGCTGATCCTCCACAGCCTCCGGGCTATGCTGCACAGGCGCCGCGTGGCGAATATCCGGCGGCGTCACCTGCACGAGCCCTGGATGCTCGACTATCCCTGGGACCCGTCGGGCGTCCGTGACGCGCCCGCCGAGCGCTGGGTCAGTGCACTGATGGGCTCTGTGCTCATCGGCGCCTTCCTCGTGCCCTTCAACTGGTGGGCCTGGCTGAGCCGCGAGGGCAATCTCTTCGTGCAGATCATCACGGGCGTGTTCGACCTGCTGCTCGCCATCCTGCTCGTCACGCTGCTCTACCGGCTGCTGCAGTATGCCAAGTACGGCAGGAGCCGGCTCCACTTCGACCACTTTCCGTTCGCCCCCGGCGAGGAGCTGCGGGTGGCCTTCCAGCCGAACCGGGGGAAGCGGCTCTCGGTCACCCTGAGATTCGTCGAGGAGCGCATCGAGCGCCGTGGCCGGGGCAGCGGCCGGGCCATGCACCGCAGCTACGAGCACTACCGCGAGACCCGTGAGATCGACCCGCCGGAGCGCGGCGGTGAGGTGCCCATTGCGCTCTCCATCCCCGACCAGCCGGGGTGGGTCACCCGGCTCACCGCCGACCCGGGTGTCCGCTACTGGGAGCTGGTGGTGGAGTCGAGGGAGCCCGGGATCGACTTCCGTACCACCTTCCCGCTGCCGGTGTACGACCGGCCCCCGTCCCGGATCCTCAGGGTGCCCCGGCGGCGTGCCGCGGCGGCCGGGGGTCGCCGGCCCATCCCCTACGCCTTCGAGCTGGCGCTGCCCCTGGCAGTGGGCGGGCTCCTCGGCCTGATCTGGTGGCTCGCCCCGGAGAGGGTCGTCGACGGAGTCGAGCGCGTGCGCACGCTCTGGGACGGCATGCAGACCCGTCGGATGCTCGAGCCCGTGGACGGCATCGACGCCAGCCCGGTGGATCTCGCCCCGGGTCCCGACGGGCGTCTGTGGGCCCTCACCAAGTACAGCCTGACGCGCTGGCGCGGGACCGATCGCGAGGACCTGATGGATACACGGCGCTACCGGCGCCTGTTCGGCCGCAAGGTGAACGCGCTCTCGGCCCTCCTGGTCACCGGCGCGGAGGAGGCCTGGCTGGGCAGCTGGTACGGCGAGCTGTTCCGCTACCGCGGCGGAGAGTGGCGCGAGCTCAGCGGCCGGGATCTGCCCTTGGGTCGGCGCATTCACGCCCTCGCCTCCCACGGCGGCGATATCTATGTCGCCGGCCGCGAGGGGCTCTGGCGCCTGGCGCGGGGCGCTGTGGTGCCGGCCCCGGTGACGGACGTGCCGAAAGCGGAGGTCGAGGCCCTCGGCGTCGGCCCCGAGGGGCGGCTGTGCGCCGGGGTCCGCCGCGAACTCTGGTGCACGGGCGCTGACGGATGGCTCCGCCTCTGGGAGGCCCCGTCCCCCATCACCGCCCTGCGCCCGGACGGCGAGGGCGCCTGGCTGGTGGGGACCCGGGATGGTCTGTTCCGACTCGGCCCCGGCACCGGGGCGCTTCCGGCGGGGCTGGAGGGCCGGGAGATCACCGGGCTTGCCGAGCGCCGCGGCGTGCTCTGGGCCGCCACCTGGGGGCAGGGGGTCTTCCGCAGGCGGCACGGGCGCTGGGCGGGCTTCGCCACCGGGAGTCTGAGCGATCTCGCCTTCGATCCGGACGGCCGCCTCTGGCTGGCCGTCTATGGGGAGGGTCTGATCGGGGTGCCGGCGCGGCGTCTCGAGGCCCTGATGGAGTGATCGTCGGCGCAAGCGCGCTCGTCGCGCGTGAACGCCTGCGGCGGCAGACCCCCGGATCCGTTCAGGTGCGCTCGATACGCAGGCGCACGATGGCGCGCTCGGTGCTCTCCTCCACGGTGAAGCGCCAGCCGTCGTGGTCCACATGCTCCCCGGCCCTGGGGATGTGGCGCAGCCGTGCCTCCACGAATCCCCCCACGGTGTGGAACTCGGTGGCCGGCAGCTCGATCTCGAGAAGCTCGTTGAGGTCGGCGATGGAGACCCGGGAGTCGGCCAGGTACAGGTCGTCGCCCAGCTCCTTGACGTAGCGCTTGCGCCGCGGCCGGTACTCGTCGAAGTCGTACCCCACGCGGATCTCGCCCACCACCTCCTCCATGATGTCCTCCATGGTGATCATCCCGATCGCGGAGCCGAACTCGTCCACCACCACCGCGATGTGGTCCGGGCGCTCGCGAAGCACCGGAAGCACCTCCTCGATCTGCTGCAGGGGCGAGACGTAGAGCGGCGCCATCATGAAGTCCTCGAGGGGCCTCCGCGCGGTCTCCTCCTCCATGAGATCCCATACGGTGAGGGTCAGGATGCCGACCACATTGCCGACGTTCCCCTCGTAGACCGGCAGGCGGTTGTAGCCGTAGCTGCGCACGAGATCGACGGCCCGGCGGGTGTCGTGACGGCGGTTCAGAGCCACGATCTCGGCAAGCGGCACCATTGCCTCGCCCACCGAGGTGTCGGTGAAGCGTATCGCGCGCTTGATCCGCGCCTGATCGAAGGCGTCCACGCCCGCGCCCTGATTGGCCATCTCCACGACGGTGCGCACCATCTGGCGGGTGATGAAGAGGTTCTGCCGGGACATGCGCCGGCCGGCGAAGTGGGCCGCCAGCCGGGCAACGAGAGAGAAGGCGCCGATGAACGGGTAGAGCAGGATGTTGAACGCCCTCAGGGGATAGATCACGAGCGGGGCGACGCGGTCGGCATTCTGCTGGTAGACGCTCTTGGGCACGATCTCGCCGAAGATCAGCATCAAGGGGGTGAAAGCCAGGAATGCGACGAGCTCCCCGAGCTCGCCGAACCAGCGGATCATCAGGAGCGTTCCGAAGGTGGTCAGGGTGACCACGGAGATGTTGGTCCCGACCAGCGTCGTGGTCAGCAGAACGTCCGGGCGCTCGAACAGCCGCAGGAGCAGTCGCGCCCCCTTCTGGCCCTGGTTGGCGCGCGCGTGCAGGCGGATCTTGTCGGCGTGCACCAGGGCGATCTCGGACCCGGAGAAGAACCCCTCCAGCAGGAGCAGGCCCAGGATGGCGAGCAGGATCAGCACCGCGTCCACGCTCAGCTCTTCCCGTCGCCGTTGGTGCCGTGCTCGCGCGGCGGCTCCACCGGCTCGCCTTCGTCGTCCGGCGGTGGCGCGGCGTCCTCGCCGGCGTCGGCGGCCTCGAAGCCGTTTCCGCTGGTGCCCCGGGACACCCGCAGGCGGGCGATGCGCTGCTCGTCCATCTCGAGGACGGTCATCTGCACGTCCTCGACGGTGACGCGATCGCCGATCTCCGGCAGCCGGTCCAGGTGGCGGAACACCACGCCGCCGATGGTGGTCATGCGGGGGTCCTCGATCCCGAAGTTGGTGAGGTTGTTGAAGTCCACCAGGCGCATGTCCCCCGGCACCTCGTAGAGGTCCTGATCGCGCTCCTCGTACAGGGCCTCGCCCCGGACCTCCCCGGAGAGGTGCCCGAACAGGAAGGTGAGCACGTCCCGCATGCTGACGATCCCCTCCGCACCGCCGTACTCGTTCAGGACGAGGGCCGCGCGCGCCTTGTGGCTCTGGAAGAAGTCGAGCATCTCGTTCACCTTCTTCGTGGGCGGCACGACGATGGGCGGTGAGACGATGTCCTCGAGCCGCAGGGACGCCAGGTCCGCCTTCTCCATCACCAGGGGAAGGACGCGCTCGATGTGCAGGAAGCCCACCAGGTTGTCCCGGTGGCCCCGGAAGAGGGGTACCCGCGAGTGCCGGATCCGGCGGAAGCGCTCGACGATCTCGGGCACGCCCAGGTCGGCGTCGATGAAGGCGATGCGCGGCCTGGGGGTCATGATCTCGATCACCTCGGTGGTCCCGGCGTCGAGCAGGTGGTAGATCAGGCTTCGCTCGGTGGCGTGCAGCTCCCCCTCGTGGGCCACCTCGTCGACGATGCTCCGGAACTCGTCGATCTGGAGGATGTTCTCTGCGGCCTTCTCCGGCCCGACGATCCAGGTGGTCACCCGGTCGGAGATCACCCGGATGGCCCAGCGCAGCGGAGTGATCAGGCGCACCCACAGGCTCAGCGGGGCCGCCACCACCCCCGCGCTGATCCGCACCGGGTTGGCCACGGCGATGGTCTTGGGCGTGATCTCGCCCAGCAGCAGCAGCAGCGGCACCATCACCACCACGTTGATGACGCCGGCGCGCTCCTCCCCGTAGAGCGTGACCAGGATGCCGGTCATGTTGGCCACGGCGGCGATGTTGATCAGCTGGTTGCCGCACAGGATCGAGATGATCAGGCGGCGCGGCTCGTTCAGCAGGGCATGCAGGGCCGCGGCCTGGGGGTGGTGCCGGCGGTTGAGGCTCTGCAGGTCGAGCCGTGAGAGGGAGAAGAGCGCGGTCTCGGAGCCCGAGAAGAAGGCGGAGCCGACCAGCAGGGCCGCCTGCAGCGCGAGCCTCACGATCATGTCGGGTCCGGTCAGCAGGGCCGGATCGAAGGCCAGGAGGTCTCCGAGGGAGTGCGCATGAGCGGCAATGAGCTGGTGGAGCCAGTCCATCGGTATTCTCTGCCGACGCCGGCGTGTACCGCCGCGATGGGCGACGACCTGTCGAGGGTTGAGAGCCGGCGCCATTGTCGAGTGAACCCGGGCCCGGCGCAACCGCCCGCCGAGGGGGAGCCGGCGGGCGTGAATTCACCGCGCCCCCGGCGCGGGCGGTCCCCGCGGCATCTCGGCGGGGCCGCCGGCGCGGGCAGGAGCGGGCAGGAGCGGGCAGCCACAAGGGGTGGTCGGGTTCTGATAATCTAGGTCCTGGCCCCGCAGGCAACGACGAGAGGCAAGCGATGCAGAC
>JASFUT010000141.1:0-8238 GCA_050050175.1 Chromatiales bacterium | reverse complement strand
AGCAGATCCGTGCCCAGCGCGAGACCTTTCGGGCGCGATTCGAAGAGAAGAAGCGCAAGCTCACCCAGGGCGACGATCTGGCCCCGGGCGTGCTCAAGATGGTCAAGGTCTACGTGGCGGTGAAGCGCCGCGTCCAGCCCGGCGACAAGATGGCGGGCCGGCACGGCAACAAGGGCGTCATCTCCACCATCGTGCCGGTGGAGGACATGCCCTATGACGAGGGCGGTACGCCGGTGGACATCGTTCTCAATCCGCTGGGCGTGCCGTCGCGCATGAACATCGGGCAGATCCTGGAGACCCACCTCGGGTGGGCCGCCAAGGGCGTCGGCCTGCGTATCGGCCGGATGATCGACCAGCAAAAGAAGGTCTCCGAGATCCGGGCTTTCGTCGAGGAGGCCTACAACTACTCCGGCAAGCAGGAGGACATCGCCCCGTTGAGCGACGAGGAGGTGCTCGAGCTCGCCGGCCACCTGCGCGGCGGTCTGCCGGTGGCGACCCCGGTGTTCGACGGTGCCAACGAGGACGAGATCGTCAAGCTGCTGGAGCTGGCGGAGCTCCCGACGAGCGGCCAGACCACGCTCTACGACGGCCGCACGGGCGACCCCTTCGACCGGCCGATCACCGTGGGCTACATGTACATGCTCAAGCTGAACCACCTGGTGGACGACAAGATGCACGCCCGCTCCACCGGGCCCTACAGCCTGGTCACCCAGCAGCCGCTGGGCGGCAAGGCCCAGTTCGGCGGCCAGCGCTTCGGGGAGATGGAGGTCTGGGCCCTGGAGGCCTACGGCGCATCCTACACGCTGCAGGAGATGCTCACCGTCAAGTCGGACGACGTGAACGGGCGTACCAGGATGTACAAGAACATCGTCGACGGCGACCACCGGATGGAGGCGGGCATGCCCGAATCGTTCAACGTGCTGCTCAAGGAGATCCGCTCGCTGGGCATCAACGTCGAGCTCGAGCAGGACTGAGCAACTACCGGGCGCCTGGGACGGGGCGGCGCGGTGCGCCGCCTACCGGGAGCTTCCAAAACTTCGCGGCATTCATGCATCGCGAGCACAGGAGATAGGCATTGAAAGATCTTCTGAAGATTCTCAAGCAGCAGGGTCAGTCCGAGGAATTCGACGCCATCCGCATCGGTCTGGCCTCGCCGGACATGATCCGGTCCTGGTCCTACGGCGAGGTAAAGAAGCCGGAGACCATCAACTACCGGACGTTCAAGCCCGAGCGCGATGGCCTGTTCTGCGCCAAGATCTTCGGGCCGGTGAGCGACTACGAGTGCCTGTGCGGAAAGTACAAGCGTCTCAAGCACCGCGGGGTGGTGTGCGAGAAGTGCGGGGTGGAGGTCACCCTCGCCAAGGTCCGCCGCGAGCGCATGGGCCACATCGAGCTGGCCTCGCCCGTGGCCCATATCTGGTTCCTCAAGTCGCTGCCCTCGCGCATCGGTCTGCTGCTGGACATGACGCTGCGCGATATCGAGCGGGTGCTCTACTTCGAGTCCTTCGTGGTCGTGGACCCGGGCATGACCCCGCTCGAGCGCGGTCAGCTGCTTACCGACGAGCAGTACCTGGAGGCCATCGAGGAGAACGGTGACGAGTTCGACGCCCGCATGGGCGCCGAGGCGGTCTTCGAGCTGCTGCGCACCATCGACATCCCCGCGGAGGTGCGCCAGCTCCGCGAGGAGATCGGAGCGACCAACTCCGAGACCAAGATCAAGAAGCTGACCAAGCGCCTGAAGCTGATCGAGTCGCTGCAGGAGTCGGGAAACCGCCCCGAGTGGCTGATCCTGAACGTGCTGCCCGTGCTGCCCCCGGAGCTGCGCCCGCTGGTACCGCTCGACGGCGGCCGGTTCGCCACGTCGGACCTGAACGACCTCTACCGGCGGGTGATCAACCGCAACAACCGGTTGAAGCGCCTGCTCGACCTGAACGCGCCCGACATCATCGTGCGCAACGAGAAGCGCATGCTGCAGGAATCCGTCGACGCGCTGCTCGACAACGGCCGCCGCGGGCGGGCGATCACCGGTACCAACAAGCGGCCTCTGAAGTCCCTCGCCGACATGATCAAGGGCAAGCAGGGCCGGTTCCGCCAGAACCTGCTCGGCAAGCGCGTGGACTACTCCGGGCGCTCCGTCATCGTCGTGGGTCCGACGCTCAAGCTGCACCAGTGCGGTCTGCCCAAGCGCATGGCGCTGGAGCTGTTCAAGCCGTTCATCTTCTCCAAGCTGCAGTTTCGCGGGCTCGCGACCACCATCAAGGCAGCCAAGAAGATGGTGGAGCGGGGCACCCCGGAGGTCTGGGACATCCTCGAGGAGGTGATCCGGGAGCACCCGGTCATGCTCAACCGGGCGCCTACCCTGCATCGCCTGGGCATCCAGGCGTTCGAGCCGGTGCTGATCGAGGGCAAGGCGATCCAGCTCCACCCGCTGGTGTGCACCGCGTTCAACGCCGACTTCGACGGCGACCAGATGGCGGTCCACGTGCCCCTGTCCCTGGAGGCACAGCTGGAGGCCCGGGCGCTGATGATGGCGTCGAACAACATCCTCTCGCCCGCCAACGGCGAGCCGATCATCGTGCCCTCCCAGGACGTGGTGCTCGGGCTCTATTACATGACCCGCGAGCGCGTGAAGGCCCGGGGCGAGGGCATGGCCTTCGCCAACGTCAGCGAGGCCCGCCGTGCCTACGACTCCGGGCAGGCCGAGCTCCAGGCGCGGGTCCGGGTCCGCGTCCCGGAGGTCCTGCTCGACGAGGAGGGAGTGCGCACCGAATCCACGGTCCTGCGGGACACCACCATCGGGCGCGCCCTGCTGTCGGAGATCCTGCCGGAGGGCCTGCCCTTCAGCCTCGTCGACCGGACCATGGACAAGAAGTCCATCTCGCGGCTGATCAACCAGTGCTATCGGCAGCTGGGCCTGAAGGACACGGTCGTGTTCGCCGACCAGCTGATGTACACGGGCTTCCACCTGGCCACCAAGGCGGGCATCTCCATCGGCGTCACCGACATGGTGGTTCCCGAGGAGAAGGTGGAGATCCTGGCGGCGGCCGAGCAGGAGGTGAAGGAGATCGAGAACCAGTACGCCTCCGGCCTGGTCACCACGGGCGAGCGCTACAACAAGGTGGTGGACATCTGGTCGCACACCAACGATCAGGTGGCCAAGGCGATGATGGCCAAGCTCGGCAAGGAGCGGCTGCTCGACACCGAGGGCAACGAGGTCTTCCAGGACTCGTTCAACTCCATCTTCATGATGGCCGACTCCGGCGCCCGAGGCAGTGCGGCACAGATCCGTCAGCTGGCGGGCATGCGCGGTCTGATGGCCAAGCCCGACGGGTCGATCATCGAGACGCCGATCACCGCGAACTTCCGCGAGGGCCTGGACGTCCTGCAGTACTTCATCTCCACCCACGGCGCCCGCAAGGGCCTGGCCGACACGGCGCTGAAGACCGCGAACTCCGGGTACCTCACCCGCCGTCTGGTGGACGTCGCCCAGGACATGGTGGTGCAGGAGCCGGATTGCGGCACCGAGCAGGGCGTGCTGCTGAACCCCATCATCGAGGGCGGCGACGTGGTCGAGCCCCTGCGCGAGCGCATCCTCGGGCGCGTCACCGCCGAGCACGTCTATCGCCCGGGCTCCGACGAGGTGCTGTGCGAGGCAGGCACACTCCTGGACGAGAAGTGGGTGGACACCCTGGAGGTGGCGGGGGTGGACCAGGTCCGCGTGCGCTCCGCCATCACCTGCCAGTCCCGGGTCGGGGTCTGCTCCGCGTGCTACGGGCGCGACCTCGCACGGGGTCACGAGGTCAACATCGGCGAGGCGGTGGGGGTCATCGCCGCCCAGTCCATCGGCGAGCCCGGCACCCAGCTGACCATGCGGACCTTCCACATCGGTGGGGCCGCCTCCCGGGCCGCGGCGGTCAACAGCATCCAGATCAAGGCGGCCGGCACCATCAGGCTGCACAACATCAAGACCGTCGAGCACCACACCGGCAAGCTGGTGGCCGTGTCGCGCTCCGGCGAGATCCTGGTGCTGGACGACGTGGGCCGCGAGCGCGAGCGCTACAAGCTGCCCTACGGGGCCAACGTGCTGGCGCACGAGGGGGACAAGGTCGAGGGCGGCCAGATGGTCGCCAACTGGGATCCCCATACGCACCCCGTGGTCACGGAGGTGGCCGGCAAGCTGAAGTTCGTCGAGATCACCGAGGGGGTGTCGGTCCAGAGCCAGGTGGACGAGGTCACGGGTCTGTCCTCCCTGGTGGTGATGGACCCCAAGCAGCGTCCCAGCCAGGGCAAGGATCTTCGCCCCATGGTGAAGCTGGTGACCGAGGACGGCGAGGACATGAACATCGCCGGCACCAACATCCCGGCCCACTACTACCTGCCCGCGGGGGCCATCGTCTCGGTGGCGGACGGGGCCGACGTGGGCGTCGGCGACGTGCTGGCGCGCATCCCGCAGGAGTCCTCCAAGACCCGCGACATCACGGGCGGTCTGCCCCGGGTGGCCGACCTGTTCGAGGCCCGCAAGCCCAAGGATCCGGCCATTCTGGCGGAGGCAACGGGGACCGTCTCCTTCGGCAAGGAGACCAAGGGCAAGCAGCGGCTGGTGATCACCGATGCGGAGGAGCAGGAGCACGAGGAGCTCATTCCCAAGTGGCGCCACGTCAACGTCTTCGAGGGCGAGCACGTGGAGAAGGGCGAGGTGATCGCCGACGGTGAGCTCAACCCGCACGACATCCTGCGCCTGATGGGCGTCACGGAGATGGCCGCCTACCTGGTCAAGGAGATCCAGGACGTCTACCGGCTCCAGGGGGTGAAGATCAACGACAAGCACATCGAGGTCATCATCCGCCAGATGCTGCGCAAGGTGGAGATCAGCGATGCCGGGGACACCAAGTTCCTGCGCGGCGAGCAGGTGGAGCGCTCCCGCATGGTCGAGGTCAACGAGCGGATGGCCGCCGAGGGCAAGCAGCCCGCGCGCGGGGAGCCTGTGCTTCTGGGCATCACCAAGGCGTCGCTCGCCACCGAGTCGTTCATCTCCGCCGCGTCCTTCCAGGAGACCACCCGCGTGCTCACCGAGGCTGCGGTGAGGGGCGCCCGTGACGACCTGGTGGGGCTGAAGGAGAACGTGATCGTCGGCCGGCTGATCCCTGCCGGAAGCGGTCTCGCGCACCACAACCAGCGCCGGCGCAGACGCCAGGAGGAGCGGATCGAGGGCGAGGAGGCCCGTCCGGAGTACGTGGTCGAGGACGTCGAGGAGGCGCTCAAGCAGGCGCTGAACACCACCGACATGTGAGCGCCCGCCGGGGCGGCCGCCGCCCCGGGGTTCGCTTGACACCCGGTCCAGGGGTGTCTAGAATGCGCCCTCTTTAAGACAGGCCGGTGCTTCGCCGGCCTGTCGTTTCTTGTCACGGCTCGCGCCGCAACCGGCCGCGGGACAAGATCATTCAGCCGAGTAATTGAAAGACCCGGCGTTGTGCTCTGCGCTCCGGGCGGGGATCGATTGCTCGGTGTTTTGGTGCGCCAAAGGCACAGGAACGTCCCTGGAGACGACAGACAGATGGCAACGATCAATCAGCTGGTGCGCAAACCCCGTAAGCGCAAGGTTGCGAAGAGCAACGTGCCGGCCCTGGAGGCCTGCCCGCAGAAGCGCGGCGTTTGCACCCGCGTGTACACCACCACGCCGAAGAAGCCGAACTCGGCGCTGCGCAAGGTCGCACGCGTGCGCCTGACCAACGGCTACGAGGTGTCGTCCTACATCGGGGGCGAGGGGCACAACCTGCAGGAGCACTCGGTGGTCATGATCCGCGGCGGGCGTGTCAAGGACCTTCCGGGCGTGCGCTACCACGTGGTGCGCGGCACTCTGGACACCTCCGGGGTGGACAAACGCCGCCAAGGGCGCTCCAAGTACGGCGCGAAGCGGCCCAAGGGTTGACCGATTCCGAGCGATTGAGAAGCAGCCATGCCTAGAAGACGAGTTCCGGAGCGCCAAGAGATCCTGCCCGATCCCAAGTACGGGAGCGTGCTGCTGGCCAAGTTCATCAACATGGTGATGGTCGACGGGAAGAAGTCCCTTGCCGAGCGCGTGCTCTACGGCGCTCTCGACCGCGTGTCCGAGCGCTCCAGCAGCGAGCCGGTGGAGCTGCTCGAGCGCGCCCTTGACAACGTGCGGCCGGTGGTCGAGGTCAAGTCCCGCCGCGTGGGCGGCGCGACCTACCAGGTCCCGGTCGAGGTACGCCCGGTGCGGCGCAACTCGCTGGCCATGCGCTGGCTCATCGACGCCGCGCGCAAGCGCAGCGAGAAGTCCATGGCCCAGCGGCTGGCGGGCGAGCTGCTCGACGCGGCGGACTCCCGCGGCTCGGCCGTCAAGAAGAAAGAGGACACGCACCGGATGGCGGAGGCCAACAAGGCGTTCTCGCACTACCGCTGGTAGGCCGGCGGACCTTCGTTCTTTAACAGCTTTGACGGGATAGACACGTGGCACGCAGCACACCTATCGAGCGCTACCGCAACATCGGCATCATGGCGCACATCGATGCCGGTAAGACCACGACCACGGAGCGCATCCTGTTCTACACCGGGATCTCTCACAAGATCGGTGAGGTGCACGACGGTGCCGCGGTCATGGACTGGATGGAGCAGGAGCAGGAGCGCGGGATCACCATCACCTCGGCTGCGACCACCTGCTTCTGGCAGGGGATGGCCCAGCAGTTCCCGCAGCACCGCGTCAACATCATCGACACGCCCGGCCACGTGGACTTCACCATCGAGGTGGAGCGCTCGCTGCGCGTGCTCGACGGCGCCGTCTTCGTGCTCTGCGCGGTCGGCGGCGTGGAGCCCCAGTCCGAGACGGTGTGGCGCCAGGCCAACAAGTACCACGTCCCGCGCATGGCGTTCGTCAACAAGATGGACCGCATGGGCGCCAATTTCTTCCGCGTGGTCGAGCAGCTCAAGACCCGGCTCGGCGCCAACCCCGTGCCCATCCAGGTGCCGATCGGCTCCGAGGAGAACTTCCGCGGCGTCATCGACCTGATCAAGATGAAGGCCATCATCTGGGACGACGCCACCCTGGGTGCGAACTTCGAGTACGGCGAGATCCCGCCGGAGCTTCAGGACACCTGCCAGGAGTGGCACGAGCACATGATCGAGGCGGCGGCCGAGGCCTCCGAAGAGCTCATGGAGAAGTACCTCGACGACGGCGAGCTCACCGAGGAGGAGGTCCTCACCGCGCTTCGCAAGCGCACCCTTGACCTGGAGATCATCCCGGTCACCTGCGGCTCGGCCTTCAAGAACAAGGGTGTGCAGGCGGTGCTCGACAAGGTCATCGAGCTCATGCCCTCGCCCGTCGACGTGCCCGCCATCCAGGGCCTGCTCGAGGACGGCGAGACCACCGCGGAGCGCCACGCCTCCGACGAGGAGCCGTTCTCCGCACTGGCGTTCAAGATCGCCACGGACCCTTATGTGGGCTCGCTCACCTTCATCCGTGTCTACTCGGGGGTGATCAAGTCCGGCGACACCATCCTCAACCCCGTCAAGAGCAAGCGCGAGCGCATCGGGCGAATCCTGCAGATGCATGCCAACTCGCGGCAGGAGATCAAGGAAGTGCGCGCCGGCGACATCGCCGCCGCGGTGGGCCTGAAGGACGTCACCACGGGCGACACCCTGTGTGCTATGGACAAGGTGATCACCCTGGAGCGCATGGAGTTCCCCGAGCCGGTCATCTCGGTGGCGGTCGAGCCCAAGACGAAGAGCGACCAGGAGAAGATGGGCATGGCGCTCGCCAAGCTTGCCCAGGAAGACCCGTCCTTCCGGGTGCGCACCGACGAGGAGTCCGGCCAGACCATCATCTCCGGCATGGGCGAGCTCCATCTGGAGATCATCGTCGACCGCATGAAGCGCGAGTTCAAGGTGGAGGCCAACGTGGGCGCGCCCCAGGTGGCCTACCGCGAGACGCTGCGCCAGAAGGTGGAGCAGGAAGGCAAGTTCGTGCGCCAGACCGGCGGCCGCGGCCAGTACGGTCACGTCTACCTCCGCATCGAGCCCCAGGAGCCGGGCGCCGGCTACGAGTTCGTCAACGCCATCGTCGGCGGGGTGGTGCCCAAGGAGTACATCCCCGCAGTCGACAAGGGTATCCGCGAGGCCATGGAGAACGGCATCGTCGCCGGCTACCCCATGGTGGACACCAAGGTCACCCTGTACGACGGCTCCTACCACGACGTGGACTCCAGCGAGATGGCGTTCAAG
>JASFUT010000140.1:0-8271 GCA_050050175.1 Chromatiales bacterium | reverse complement strand
TTTCCGAAGGTCAGGGGGGTGGGCGTGTGCCCCTGCGGGCCGTGGCCGTCCCCCCCTCCGAGCCAGGCCCCGGGATCGGCGATGGGCGTATGGTGACCGACGCCCAGGGCGTGGAGCACGGCCGCGCCGATGGTGACCACCAGCATCGCCAGGCCGATCCGCTCGAAGTGCTCGTACTTCCGGGCATAGCGTGCGGCGCAGGCCCCGTGGTAACGACGCTGGGGCCGCAGCCACTTCTCGGCGATGAACCGGCGGATCTCCGGGAGCGCCGCGGCGGTGTCGATCCGCGGCCTGGAGGCGGCGTCGATCTCCGCGCAGGTGGCGCGCCAGGCCTCGTCGAGCTCGCCCGGGGCGAGGAACGAGCGGCTGTGCCCGGCGCGGTGCCCGGTCATGCAGCCCTCCAGGAGCAGAGTGAAGGGCGCATACCGCAGCTTCTCGGCGAGAAACCGGTTCTCCATCCAGCGCTCCAGCCATCGCCGCTGATGATCGAGATGGTGAACGCCGATCATGGCCAGGATCAGGGCCACCTCGATCCATATCAGCGAGGGCACATGGGGCACGAACAGGCTCTGGATCACCACGACGGCGACCGCCAGCACCGCGGCCACGTAGATGAACCGGACGCCACGCTGGTGCCGCCGCTGGTGGAGGAGCGCCGCGCTGTCCCTGCGCACGAACAGAGGCAGGACGTGCGCCTTGAGCCATGTCAGATGGGGGTGCAGGGCGGAGTCCGGACCTATCCCCTCAGCCAGGACCCCGTACTCGCGCTCGATCGGTCCCCCGCTCACCGCCGCACCCGCACTTCGCCGGTCGACCGACAACGCGGGACGGACGTCCAGGGGCCCGATTCCAGGGCGCTCAAGCCCATTCCGGGCTCTTCTCCTGCATCGCATTCAGCCAGTCGTAGGTGGTCTTCATCAGGATCTCCGAGTTGCCCATCACCAGTCCCTGGAGCCTCCTCATCTCCAGCGCCGGGTCCGACAGGACAGTGAAGTAGACGTCGGTCTCCAGGCCCGCCAGCTGCTCGCAGGTGACCTCGTAGCGCGAGGCGATACGATTGTTCTCCTTGAGCTGCGTGAAGGCCGCGTAGGACGCGAGCAGCAAGGAGAAGAAGCTCGAGACCACGTCGAACAAAGTCGACAGCCGCTCGGTCTCGAACTCCAGCGCCACCGCCGAGGCGGCCACCAGGGAGGTGGAAAGCGACAGAACGAAGAGCAGAGAGCGCAGCCTCTTCTGTCTCGAATGGCTGCGGCGCTTCTCCATGGCGCGCCGGAGATGCCATGCCAGCTGCCGGCGGGGCAGGCCGTCGGGGGAGAGAAGGTCACGCTTCAAACGATCCGGGGACAGGGGGGCCAGCCCGAGCTCCCGGAACCGCATCAGGCAGTGGAAGTAAATGCTCTGCCAGAGCTTCTTCAGCGGCCGACCGGCCGGATCCTCCCGCGCCTGGGCGAGGATGGCCGAGAGCGGTATGCCCGCGTCCAGGAACAGGCTCACGTGGCGCAGGCGCTCGGCCAGGTAGCGATTCTCGACCCACTCGGTGAGGTGGTCCTTGCGGTTGAAGAAATGGACGAGCCAGACGATGGTGACCAGCCCGGCGGCCACCATGGAATCCCAGTTGACGATCTTCTTCAACGGGCCGAGGGGGTCGAACACCTGGTTGCCGCCGGAGCCCCAGTCCATGAGCACCAGGACGGAGATGAGAAAGGCCAGCCAGATCACGAGCGTGCTCTGGGCGCCGAAGCGACGCTGGCAGCGGGAGGCCCGCAGGTCGAAATGCCCTGTCGAGAAGGCCTCGACCGAATCCCGGAATGCCTCCCTGCTGCGCACACCGCGCAGCGCCATTCGCAGCTCGCCGGTTCGATGGTGGCAGATCCGACCGAAGAAGCCGTCCAGGTCGAGCCCCTCCAGGGACGCACTGCCCGCCCGGGCACTGACCGCCCGGGCGCGGAGGGCGGACACGTCGACGTAGACGGCCATCAGGTCGGCGTGCGGCCCGGCGGCCGCCGGGCGCATACCCGTCCGGGCCCGATCGCCCGGCGCGGCGATGGTGCAGCCCGCCTTGTGCTCGGCGTAGCGGATGACGCTGGAGGTCCCGCCGTCCAGGGCCCCATCGTCCACCTCCGCGCCGTCGTGCAGAAAGAAGACGACGTCGCAGCTGTCGACGACGTACTTGCCCACGTCGAAATACTCGCCCGGCTCGCCCCCGGGCAGCTCGAGCCACTCGATGCAGTTGGGATGCTGCAGGTAGTCGTTGAACTCCGCCACGGATGCCTCCGTGGCGAAGCTGCGCTCATAGGCGGCCTTCGCGAAGGGCAGTGGAGCGAGCAGCCGTGCCCGGGGCTCCACGGCCCAGACCGCCTCGACGAAGACCCTGTCGGCCCCTTCGGCCAGCGGGGACAGAAGGAGATACTCGATGGGCTTTCCGTAGGCGGCGAGGCGCCGGTGCAGGGTGGCGAACTGCTCCTGCACCAGGGCACGCACGCGCTCCACGTTTCGCGCGTCGCCCAGCTCGCGGTGCCCCGATACGCCGATCGATACGAGCAGCGGGATGTCGGCCGGTTGTTCTGTCATCGGTGCCCGGCAGAGACGTTGTTTTGTGGGCCACCATATCGCGAACCCCGGCGCCGGTCCATCCGGGCTCAGACCGCGCCGGCCAGCTCTTTGCGGATCAGCTTACGCAGGTGGATGGCCAGACGTTCCTCGAGCTCGGACACCTCGGCAAAGCCATGGAACGCGGCCACGAAGCCCTGGTCCTCCGGGGCCTCGAACCACTGTTTGACGAACCGGTCGAGCGCTTCCTTCTGCTCGAGCCGATAGAGGAGCTGGTCCTTGTCCGAGAGGCTCACCTGGGGCTCCGCGGTCTTGCGGTAGACGAGGATCTTCGGGTAGCCGTTCGCCCGGTGCCCCGCGACCGCACACTCGAACTCGTACTGGGTCCCCGAATCGTAGCGGCTGCCGTCGGGGCGCGTGATGTCCGGCGGAAGGCGGGTGCCGAGCTTCGACCAGAGGATACACACGAAGATCTCCGCATCCGCCGGCGTCAGGATCTGCGTCTGGAAGCTGTCCGTGGCCAGGAGCGGCTCGGCCTCCCAGAAGAACGGCTCCAGGGAGACCTGTGTCCCGAGCTCGAGCGCAAGGCCGTCGATCACGCGCTGCGCGACACGGCGCTCCTCCTGCACGTCACCCGGCGACGAGACGAAGACGCGGATGCGGCGGGCCAGCTTCTTGCGCAGCCGGTGCTTCTCCAGGCAGGCGCCGACGCGGGTGCGAAGCAGTATGGGATTGAACGGCTTGGCCAGGTAGTCGTCGGCCCCGAGCAGCAGGCACTGGACCACGCTGTCGACCTCGTCGAGGGCGGAGAGGACGATTACCGGCGTATGCCTGAGCCTGGCGTCCTGCTTGAGCTCGCGCAGCACGTCGTAGCCGTCGAGCCCGGGCATCATGATATCGAGCAGGATCAGGTCGAAGCCCCCGCCGCGGGCCGCCTCGAGGCCGGCGCTCCCGTCCGCCGCCAGCTCGACCTCGAACCCCTGGGAGGCGAGGCGGCGGCCGAGAATCTCCCGGTTCCCCGGATCGTCGTCGATCACCAGCAGGCGCCCGCCCTGGGCAAGCTCCGAGCGCGCCGGCACATGCCCTGGGGCCGCGGCCGCGCCTGCCGCAGACGCCTGCGCGGACGGGGGCGCGGGCGGCTCGTCGAAAGCGGCAAGGAGCGCCGCGTCGAGCGAGCTCTCGGAGCGATGCAGCAGAAGCTCGGCGGCACCGCGTATCTTCTCCAGGTCGGCCAGGAGCTCCATGTGCCCCTGGTCCTCGGCCTGCTCGGCGAGAATCTCGCTGAAGCCCTCGACCTGGTCGAGCCCGTTGCGCAGCTCGTAGTGGAGGCGCTGCAGATCCAGGCGCTGCGCGTCCTCCGCCGAGGCGACGCGCAGCTCCGCGATGACATCCAGGAGGTGCTTGCCCGAGGCCTGGATCTTGCGCAGGTCCGGGATGAACCCCTCGAGCCCGCGCTCTTGCACCTCCTCCTCTAGCAGCTCGCTGTAGCCCAGGATGTGGACCACCGAGGTCCGGAAATCATGGCGGATCTGCTTCAGCGGGTCGCCATCGGGCGACAGGCCTTCGCCCTCCACAACCTGCCCGACGGTGGATTCCTCGATCGTCGGCTGCTCGGATTCGCTCATGACGTCCCGCCCCCGGGCGGCCCCGTACCCCCGCCTCCCCTTTAGTACCACCCTCCGGGACCGGGCTCAAATGCCGGGGGCGCTCCATTCCCCCTGTGATCCGGCGGGAACAGCGCTTTGAACCGCCTCGCGGCCTGATATACGATTAGAGATTGCTGATATTTGACCCACCGGATCCCTAAGGCGAAACTATGGCCCGCTTCAACCCCGACTGCGTCCGTTCTCTGAAGGACGAGCTCGACCGGCACCCGGTCTACGATTCCCTGGGCACCATGGCCGACCTGCGGGTGTTCATGGGCCACCACGTCTTCTCGGTCTGGGACTTCATGTCGCTCATCAAATACCTCCAGCGGCACATCGCCCCGGTGCAGGTCCCCTGGATGCCCTCCGGAGACGCGGAGCTGCGTTACTTCATCAACCAGCTTGTCCTCGAGGAGGAGTCCGACGAGGTGCCGCGGCCGCAGGGCGGTGTCACCTACGCCAGCCACTTCGAGTCCTACTGCGCGGCGATGAACGAGATCGGCGCCGACGGCGAGCGACCCCTGCGGTTCCTCGCCCTGGTGCGCGAGAAGGGGCTGGACGCGGCGCTGTACTCGGACCTGGTGCCCGTCCCGGCACGGTATTTCTGCGAGACCACCTTCGGTCTCGTCCGCAACGACCGTCCGCACGAGGTCGCCGCGGCCCTGGCCCTGGGCCGGGAGCAGGTCATTCCCGGGATGTTCCGCCGCTTCCTCGAGCGCATGGGAGTAACCCCGGCGGATGCCCCGACGTTCCACTTCTACCTCAACCGGCACATCCACCTCGACGAGGACTTTCACGGGCCCCTGTCGATGCGGCTCCTGGACGAGCTCTGCCAGGGGGATGCCGCCAGGGTCGCCGAGGCGGAAGCCGCCGCGGAGGAGGCGCTTTGCGCGCGCATCCGGTTCTGGGACGGCGTCGTCGAGGCCGTCAAGGCCCGGGCCGAGGCGGCCTGAAGCGCGATGAAGAAGGACAGCATCTACCCCGGCATCCATGAGGACCGCTTTGGCGGCATGACCGACATCGGGCGGATCATCCGGGACGCCTGGGCGCTGGGGCTCCTGCCGGAGGACGAGACCTGCGAGGGCTGGCCCTACAGCCGGATCCAGGAGCTCTACGACCGGGTCCACCAGGCGTGGCAGCCCTACGGGCACCTGGTCAGCCAGCTTCCGCCGGAAATGAAGGAGCGCTATCTGCGCATCCACGACGAAGCCACCCGCCGGGCCCGCGAGCTCGGGTGGGGCCCCCCCATGGAAGAAGACACCTGACAGGCGGCAGCGCCGAGGAGCGGGAAACACCCGCTCTCCACCGCGGCTCTCCCCCCTTTCAGAGAGAGCCTATTCCGGTATCGGCGATCGCGTGGGGCAGGAATGAGTGACTCTTCCGGGCTGATCGCCCGGGCCCGGCACCTTTTCGCCGGGCGCTTCGAAGGGGTGCTCTCCACCCTGACCGGGGACGGGCATCCGTTCGGCTCGGTGGTGCCCTACAGCCTCGACCGAGGCGGCCGACCTCTGCTGCTGATCTCACACCTGGCGGAGCACACCCGCAACCTGGACCGCGACCCGCGCTGCGCACTGACCCTGCTCGAGCCGGGTGCCGGCGACGTGCAGGAGCGTCTGCGCCTGTGCCTCACGGCCCGGGCCGAGCGCCTGGACGCGCCCGCGGATGAGATCGCCGGACGCCATTTTCGTTACTTCCCCGCCGCCCGCGATTACTTCGAGGCCCTGAACTTCCGTTTTCACCGTCTGGTCCCGGTCCGCGCCCACGTGGTGGGAGGCTTCGGCGCGGCGCGCTGGCTCGGCGCCGACCGGCTGATCGGCCCGAGCCCGTTCTCGGCGTCCGAGGAGGACGCCATCGTCGGCCATATGAACCGAGACCACCGCGATGCCCTGCACACCTACCTCGCCGCCGCCGAGGGAGCGGGCGAAACCGGCGACCTGTGGATGGCCGGCATCGACGGCCTGGGCATCGACCTGTTGAGGGACGGCCGGCCCGTACGCGTCCCCCTGGCACGCCCGGTCGCCTCCCGGCACGAGGCCAGGGCGGTGCTCGTCGATATGGCAGCCTCGGCGGTCCGCTAGGACCCCGCGTCCCGGCTCCGGGCAAAGCCAGCGCGAAGGCGTCGGACAAGCCACCTGCCCGGAGGCCGCAGACCTTGGGGCATCAATGAGCGCGCCGGAATCGCGCGCTCACTCCAGGTCCATCGCCCGCTGATTCCCGGTCAGTGCCTTCAGGAAGGCCACCAGATCCGCCGCTTCCCCCTCGCTCAAGCCCAATGGCTGCATCAGGGGTGACTTGTTGGGGTGGTCACCGCCACCGGCATTGTAGAAGCGCACCACGTCCTCCAGCGTCGCCAGGGCGCCGTTGTGCATGTATGGAGACGACTGCTCGATGTTGCGCAGCCCCATGGTGCGGAACTTGCCGCGGTCGGCCGGGTCTTTCGTGATCTGCTCCCTGCCGGGGTCCTCCTTCACGCTCGCCCAGCGCTCCAGGCCCGTCCGCTTGGCATCGAAGCGCACCGTGGCCATGGCGGCGGGATTGCCGGTCACGTGGTCGTCGGGCACGCCGAGATTGTGAAACCCGTTGTCCGTCAGGTTGGGGCCCTTGTGGCAGACGATGCAGCGCGCCTTGCCCATGAAGAGGCCGAGACCGCTTCTCTGCGCCTCGGTCAGGGCCTCCTCGTCGCCGTCCATGTACCGATCCAGCGGGCTGTCGTCGAACACGAGGGTGCGCTCGTAGCTCGCGATGGCACGGCCCAGGTTCTCCGGGGTCATGCCTTCCTCGCCGAACGCCGCCTCGAACATCGACGGGTAGTCGTCGTCCGTCTTGAGCTGCTCGATCAGCAGATCCGCGTCGTTGTTCATGTGAATGATGTTCTTGAGCGGTCCCAGGGCCTGCTTGTCCAGGGAGCCTGCCCGGCCGTCCCATATCAGGGGCAGGTTGTAGGCCACGTTGACCAGGGTCGGGGAGTTGCGCCGCTCCTGCTGCTTCGGATAGGCCGGCCCCAGCCTGGCCTGGACGGCAAAGCCGTGCTCCGGGAGATGACAGGTGCGGCAGGAGAGACTTCCGTCGCCGGCGAGTCGATTGTCGTTGAAGAGCTTTTCTCCGAGGGCGACCTTGGCGGCGCTGAGCGGGTTGTCCTCGGGAACCGGCACAGGGCCGAGGTGCCCGATCGCCGCCTTCACCGCCTCCGGTGAGGGGACGTCCATGCACCAGGCAGGCCCGGACACCGCAAGCGTCAGCGCGAGCGCGCCGACTCGGGGACCGTACCGTTCGATCAACATTGTGCTTACTCCTGTCCGTCGGGTCGCGGTCTCTGCAGTTTAGTCGGACAGACGCAGAGCGGAAGGCCCTCCCGGTCGGGAACCGGCGCCGGAGCGCCGACGTGCCCGCAGCGGCTCGCCGCGCAGAAGGAGTTCAACGCCAAGGCCGGACAACGGGCGCTGCGGATGCGGCCGACGGGCGATGCGGGGGGAATCGAACGGGCGATCTGCCGGCACCGCGGCGGCCCCGCCCATCCGTGCACGCTGGAGAAGGGACGCGCACCCACTGCGAGCGCGCGGATCCCTGGTGTACAGGCGGCGGGATACCCGGGGGGGTAGCGGTGGGCTCAGAGGCCGGCCTGACGGCCGCTCCTGCCCGTCACCCCGGAGACGGAACGGCCCGCACCGGCCAAGGCACCCGGCATCAGTCGCAATCGTCGCTGGAGAGGATCTCGCCGGTCACCGAGTCGCGCACCGGCTCGCCCGCCTCGTCGGTCCTGACGACGTTCACGAACATCATTGAGTCCACCCGATCGAACTGGGTGTCCAGGGCGCGCGTCACCTCCTTGTCGGTCAGCCCGTCGTAGATCATTACCCGCCCGGCCCGCTCGCGCTCGAGCTGCCCGGGCGACGGCTGGAACAGGGCGTTCGCCTGCCAGCCGTCGGTATCGCCCCACTCCTCCGCGCCGACCGTGGCACAGGAGACAGCGAGCAGCAGGGCGACAGCAACCCGGCCCATCGTCGTCTTACTCATCGCCAAGTAATCCCTATTACACATCACGAGTGCGGATGCTTTCCGCGCCGGCTCAGCCCGC